>DAIRSC010000138.1:0-6526 GCA_036804585.1 Chitinophagaceae bacterium | reverse complement strand
ATAAAAAACAAGAATCGGAACCGGAAGTACATCTAAGCCCATCCAGGAACTTCGAACAATCACTTCAATTTCAAATTCATATTTATTGGTGAAACACTTCTTATCCTGATACAAATGTACGGGGTAAAGGCGGTAACCGCTTTGAGTATCCGGCATGGTTTTGCCCGTTTCTACCTAAAAACAGAAAATTGAATATCGATTACCAAATCTACTCTTACCGGGTACATTTTCCAGATGCAGGTTACGGGAACCAATGAGCAAAGAATCCGGATTTTTTTCCAATACCTCAAAAAAATAAACGGCATCCTCCGCATAATGTTGCCCATCTGTGTCGATGGTGAGAACGTGGCGATATCCCAACTCCATAGCCCGCTTAAATCCCTGACGCAATGCATATCCTTTTCCCCTGTTTTTGGGATAAGTGAGCAATTGAATTGGCGGTTGTTCAAGTTTTAATAAAGTATCATCGGTACTACCGTCGTTGACCACGAGCACATGGGTGGTTTGTTGCAGACATTGTTGGATGACATGCACAATGGAGCTTGCGTTGTTATATGTAGGCAATAAAAAACAAGTCTGATATTTTTCAAACTCCTGCTGAAGTGTTGGAATATTTGGATGCTCCGGTGTCATGTTCAGGTTCATTTATTCGATGATTTTAAATGCACCTTTAAATTTCAAAAATATCAATTCATCTTGAAGCAGAGTTGCTGAAACTTGTAACTCTCCGGCTTCATTCCGGCTGCATTGAATACTGCAATGTATTTGATGTACATGAGGGGGGGCCATCATGGTTAAAAACTTCACCATGGGAGAATGAAACATCATCAACTTTTTTCCTAAGTTCATTTCCAAAATATCCTTGAGGATTTGCAATAGACAAACGCCGGGAACGACGGGTTGTCCGGGAAAATGACCTTTCAAGATTTCAGCATCAGGTAAAATACTTAATTGCGCCCGGAGTCCTGTATCATGCTTTTCAAGAATATCTATGCTGAAAAGTTTATTCTGAATCATACATTTTTTTTAATCGAATGGTAAAGTGAACAGTTTGATGTTGAATGATTATACTATCTGCCTGTATGGATGGCCCGGTATAAAAAGGGGTAATGTGAACGACCTTTTTCCGACGGCCTGAGTTGGTTGCAGATAGGATACGCGTACATTCCGCATTGCAAGTGTAAAATACGTTTCCTTTACGCTGAAGTTTCAAAAATACATTTTTTGTGCCTGTTTCCCCAAGCAGTATTTCAGGATTATTCCATGAGTTGGAATTAAATATGCCTTGTTTGAGTAGCATGCCGATATCCTTTGCCAGAGATAAGCGAATGGCTTTTTTATCCAAACTTTCCATGATATTATTATAAATATACCTATCGGAATAAAAAGACAAATCGAAAAATGTCACTCCCATTTCGTTGATAAAAACAGCTCTTACACTTTGGTCATCCTGCCATTTAAAAATCAGAATTCCACTGAGGTGTTTATTAAGGACATCTACTGAGGTACGATATTTTCCTGATTGAACAAGGGCTGGTATTTTTTTAAAGCAGCATGATGAATCAGCCCCGGATGCCTGACTAAAAGTTAGAAGAAGCAAAAAGCTAACGAATGGCAAACAGGGATTCATTGAGATTGGTATTCATTATACGATTGGAGAAAGTCATCAAACTATTATCACCACCTTGTTCCACCATATTCAAACGAACCACATTTAAATCCGATTTATCGAGAAAGACCTCAATACGTTGAAACATTTTTTTCATCACGGTGGTTACCGGATTTAATTGAAGTAAATAATCTTTTGAGCCTTCCAAAACCTGAACATTAAATTCTTTGTTTTGATAAACCGTACCCCGCATACAGTCCAACATAATATTATTGATCGATTGCATCATTTTATTGGAACGGGTGTTATAATTCGATGTCTTTTGTTCATCTTTGACCAGCATTTGATTATTATTCAACACCATCAGATATTGATATGGTGAGGCATATTCGATTCTGACTTTATTACTTTTTTTATAAAAGAACTTGCCTTTGGAGGTAACCTTATCGTTCAACATCGACAAATTTTTCACTTGCACAAAATCACTTTGTATACTGGCAATTTTCTGGGAGGCCTCAGCAAATTTTGATTTAAAAGAAGCCGGATCCTTGATTATTTTATAACCGGCAGGTTGAGCGAATGATGAACCGAAGAAAAAACTGATCAGCAATAAAAAAATTAAACGCATAGGCTATTCGGTAAGAGAAACAAAAGTATAGCCCTCCGACAAACAATGTTCTATATAATCTGTTAATACCTCGGTGGTAATTTGGCAACGATCATGCAATAACACAATGGCTCCGGGTTTTGTTTCAGATTTTAATTTTTGCAAAAGATTGTCGGCATCTTTCGCTACAGTATCCATACTGCGAAGGCTCCATCCGATACTACGCATACCGCTTTGTTGAACGGCTCGGGCCAAATTGGGATTCGTGACCCCATAGGGTGGTCGAAAAATGGTACAAGGCCGACCGAGAATCGCTTCTATTTTTTGATTGGTATGCTTCATCTCTTCGCCCATGGCTGCCGATGACTTTAAATCAAACCAAAAGGAATGATGATGGCTATGATTCCCCACTTCATGGCCTTCGTTAACCATACGCTCTAAAATCAACTCGTTGCCTGCGATGTTCTTACCAATGATAAAAAAAACTGCCGGGATACGAAATTGAAGTAAGATGTCCAAAATCTTTGGAGTCCATGAAGGATGAATACCATCATCAAAGGTTAAACATATTTTTATTTCCTGAGTGGTCAGGGCGTTTTGTGAAACAATAAAAAAATTTCGTTGAATATGAATTGCACCCATCACTAAATGAAAAACCAAAAACCCAATGGGTAGCAGTAAAAACCACCAGGGCATTCCGAATGCCAGCACAAAAAGAGCGGCAGTGGGAAATGAAATGGCAAATAATATTAATTGACTTCTGAAATTCATATGGATTGCAGAAGGATAAATGAATGATACTGGTTTTTATAGTGATTGTGCAAGAGAATCGTACCGCCATGATAAGCGACTGATGCCACATTCAAGCCTCGCGGAAGTTGCTGATGTTTGATGGCATTTGCTGCCAAGGCCATTCCAAAAGAACCCGAGGTCGGATACTCTCCACAAAACATTTTATACCTGAGTAACTTATCGGCCCTTACTGCTCCGAATAACGCAGCCATTTCAGCGTCATAACGCATATCGCCATTATCACCACTCAGAACCAAAGCAATATCGTTGAGTAACAGATTTTGTTTACCCAGAAATTTTTGAAGTTGATTTGAAACCGAATCATTGGTATTGCATAAACAAATATCCTGTACGCGGGCATAAGATTGATAGCTGCGCTCAGCACTCATGACAAATAAATGGGCCCCTTCTCCGGCAATAGTTCCATCTGAATGCGCTTCTATGCCTTCGCCCTCTTTTTTATAAGTGCCGAATCGTTGAATGATATCTTGTGAATGGTTTGTCATTTCATCAATACCTCCACATAAGATTCGAAGAGTGGCATTTTCACGAGAAAACAGAAAAGCCTCCTGCAGAGCACATTCCCAGGAATGTCCCCGATGTACATACGTGAAATTATGTCCATGGCATCCCAATAAGAGCGCTATTTGCCCGCTCACCGTATTATGGGTAGATTGGATAAATGCCGTTGGCGTGAGCATTTGTTCATCTTGTTGTAAGAGCTTGCTCAAAAATATTTCTGTATCTGCCAGACAACCATAAGCGGTGCCCATAGTAATCATGTCTATTTTTTCTAAGCCTGCATCCAGCAAAGCCGCTTTAGCAGCAGCAATTCCAATTCGGACCACCTTACTCATACGGCGTAACTGCATCGGAGGAATAAGTTCCTTGTAATCAGGCTCTGCACAATGAAATACAGATGTACCTCCATTGATCATTTCCAATTCACCTTGCCGGGCATTGAGTTTTTGTGCGCTGATACTACCGATTCCCTGGATATACATAAGCCGCTTAAGGTTTACTAAAAATTAAGGATGAACAATTTCCGCCAAAACCAAAAGAGTTACTCATCACATGAAGAATTTGTTGGTTTTCGATGAGTGATTGAACCGGTGAAAAATGATGCTCCTCTATTTGGGTTTGAAAACGCAAGTTCGGATAAATCACACCATGTTGAATCGCCAGGCAAGCATAAATAGCTTCCAGTGATCCACAAGCCCCTAAAGTATGGCCTGTATTGGCTTTGGTTGAACTGAGCGGGGGCACATTTCCTTCAAATAATCTTTCGATGGCAATGCCGTCGCTGCTGTCATTATTAGCAGTTCCCGTACCGTGTGCATTGATATAATGGATGTCCCGTAAAGACAAGCCACTTTGCTTCAAAGCTTCTGACATCGCCAAATAGTTCCCCTTACCTTCTGCCGAAGAAGCTGTTTGATGAAAGGCGTCATTGGCGTTAGCTGCCCCACTTAATTTCGCAATCGGCTGAATGGAATACTCATGCATCACCTGATCGCTCACCAATACCAAATATGCTGCGGCCTCTCCTAAATTCAGTCCTTTTCGATTTTGATCAAATGGGGTGCAAGGTTTATTGTCTAAAATCATCAGGCTATTAAAACCATTGATCGTAAATCTACACAAAGCGTCCGCACCACCCACCAATACGGCGTCCAGTATACCATGACGGATTAATCTGGCTCCATGTAAAATGGCATTCGCAGATGAAGAACACGCTGTACTGATGGTAGAAACATAATCATTTATACCCAATTGATGGGCTACCAATTCCGTGATCGAACCACATTCATGATGAACGACATCCCGCAAATGACCTGATTGTGGGTCGGATAAAAAATCCTGATAAAAAAATTCACTGCGATCCATTCCACCAACAGTATTGGCAGAAATCATTCCTAATCGACATGCATTGAGGTTGAGTGATTGCAATGCTTCTTGCGCTGCGATGGCAGACAAATAGGTCGTTCTGGGTAATCCGTTTGGCATTTTGCATAAGGCTGCCAAGGCCTCGTTCGCTATTTTTATCTCGCAAACTGGCAAGGCCTCGCGATGGAGTGTTTGCACAAATTCAGGATAAGAAACACCACTTTTTCCTTGTAAAAGCCCATTGAAATTTTCAGATACATTCATTCCAACGGAAGAAATCGCTCCCATCGAAGCAATCCAAACGCCACCTTGATTCCCAGCATTCATTGATGCGCAAAAATAAACGAATGAACCAGAAATGAATGAAAGATTTTATCACTTGCCGATATATGGGGATGAATAACACAGTTTCTTAAAACTTCGACGTCGCAGGAATTCTTGCACAGACTTCAATCCACTATTGAATCATGATTACGTTTAGCCCTTTAAAGGTCTGTCAGTAATTTTTCAATGGTGTTTCATACAACTGCAGGAGGGTATCTTTTGAAAAAGTGTGGTATGAAGATAAGGTACTGATGCGTAGCATAAAAATGTCTGCTTCGTCTGAACCAATTTCTAAAAAAGCCAGAATCATCTCATCGGCAATTTCCTGATCAAACAGGGTTCGGGCATACTCGACCAAATGTTCCGGCGAAAATTGTTTACTCACAACAAATGTATTCTCTCCTTTAATACTATGGCGAATGGCTATTTCCCCCATCACAATATTTGGAAGGGTATAAACAAACAAAGCCGGACTGGGTATCTCCTGAATTGTTTTTTGATAAGCCTGATCGGCATGACTGGATGCGGTGATATTTTGAAATAACAATGCCATTCTGAAGGGATCTGCGGGTAGCGGAGAACTGTTTTGCAATAACAACTCAGCAGTTACAATACCCCATTGGGCGAGCAAATCCATTTTAAAAAACTTTGGATAGGACATCTTGAGAAGTCGATAAAATTCAGCCGCCTGTAACTGAGGTTCTGAATTTAAGTGGAAAATTTTTTCGCCATTTTTGATGACCTCTGCATTTCCGATACGGACAAAATCAGAAATAAATATATTCATTGTGAAAACGAAGATAAGTGACCCTTGCAAAAGTTTCGAGAATGTTATACCAATTCAACGCTGAAATGTGACCCAAGAAAACAACATCTAACTTTAGTCATTCCTAAAAAGTAATATCCTCGCAGGGCCATTTTCGGCCTTAGCTATTGGGGTATTAAGAAAAATTTGAAATCGGGCGTACCCTGCTTCCGGCTGCTCGAAGTTGAAGCTAAATGAAGGCAAGTTCCGGAAGTAAGCCACTCGATGAGAATTTTTAGCCCGAAGAGCAATAGCCTTGAATTTTTGGCGTCACCTTTTATTTCATGACAAAAGGTGGAAAACAAGAATAATAGCAATTTCCTACTTTGGAAATCCCGGGCTGAATTGAGTCATTGTGAATTACAAGAGACCTTTAAAAAACTTAACTTATCAACCATTGGCATACAAGCTATTGCGAGACCGTTGCAAAACGATCAAAAATAATTGGCTAAGTCGGGTCTGCTGATTAACGTGAAAATAGTTGATTGCAGTACATGATGGA
>DAIRSC010000137.1:0-6581 GCA_036804585.1 Chitinophagaceae bacterium | reverse complement strand
AAATTAAATTGTTGAAATACAAAACCAATTTCCTTATTCCGGATGGCGGCCAGTTGATTGTCGCGCAGAGCACTCACTTCATGACCATTGAGAATATATTTTCCGCTGCTAGGTGTATCCAGGCAGCCAATGATATTCATTAACGTGGACTTGCCCGAACCGGATGGCCCCATAAGGGCAACATATTCATTTTGTTGAATATACAGGTCCAGGGACTTTAATACCGAAACACGTTGTTGACCTAAAAAGTAATCTTTACTGAGCTTTTCTATGGAAATAACTGTTGACATTCTATGGCGGTAAAAATACTATATTTGCGGGCCATGCAGGCAGATATTTTTCAATACTTCCGAGATTTAAGCGCCATACAGATTTTTGATTTGATGTTGGTTCTTCTGATTATTGTTCAGTTATTCCGCGCTTTAAAAGGAAGTATCGCATTTAATATTTTTATCGGTGCCTTATCGATCTATATCATTTGGGTGATTGTGAACAGATTGAATATGCCGCTGATGAGCGAAATACTCGATCGTTTGGTGAGTATTGGATTGATTAGTTTAATTGTGGTGTTTCAGCCGGAAATCCGAAAATTTTTAGTGGCCCTGGGGCGTCGTTCGGCACTGGGTAAATCGGGTTTTGTATCCCGTTTGTTTCAGTCCAATACATTGAACAAATACATTGTTGAAGAAGAAGTGATTAATGAGATTTCGGATGCGTTAAAACATTTCCAGGAAAAACGAATTGGAGCCATTATTGTGATTGTCAAAAGCGAATCGTATGAGTTCGATACCAACACCGGAAAGATGGTGAATGGGGTCGTAAGTGGAAAATTATTGGAAAGTATTTTTGCCAAAAGTAGTCCTTTACATGATGGTGCAGTGCTCATTGATAAAGACAACCTGATTGCTGCGGGCGTGGTATTACCGATCAGCGACAGCAACGATTTGCCGGGCCATATTGGATTGCGCCATCGATCAGCTGTAGGTGCTACTGAACATTCGGATGTATTGGTCGTGGTGGTATCTGAAGAAACTGGACGAATTTCGTTGGCCCACGATGGCAAACTTCAAACAGATATTCCACTCGAACAAGTGAAACGGGAAATGTATGAGGCCATGATTGCTTAGGCCGCTATTTCTCTTTTAATTAGGGCTTGCTGTTTAATGTAAAAGCATTTGATATCATTACATTTTGGTGTGAATTGTGCTTATTTAAATGCACGGCAATTTGTCAAATCACTTCAATAAGCGTGCAGTTTTTTTCTGATTTTTACTTCTCACATGCATCTTCAAATTCCGCGTCATCGTCCAAGGGCTGTACCACAGTACTATCCCTCGAACGCTTCCTTGAATATGAAGCGCCTATGAGATAATCAGCAAGCCCTAATTACATTATTCTCATGATTTGAACATGAATTTCAAGTTGGGCTCATTGCGAAGGTGAACCATGATTCGTAACCCCGATTGTAGCCTATTTCCTTGCTACCGCGGAGAGCGATGGGGGGCTTAATCAAATTTGATTGACTCCTAACATTTTACCAACCAAATCATTGAATTGCTCTATTTCAATGGGGCTCAAAGCAGATGTGAGCGATTGGAAGGCTGGATCATTCACATCAATGCGGTTAATTAATTCTAATCCCTTGGCACTCAACTTGATAGATAATTTTCTTTTATTGAGTTCGTTGATTTTTTTGTCTACCAATTCCATTCCGGCCAGCCGATCTACCAAGCGGGATACATCACTTTGTTTGTGGAGCATACGGTCTTTCAACAAATTTAACTGCGTGTCATTAGGATATTGACCTTTGAGGATACGCAAAATATTAAATTGCTGATAGGTTAAACGAAATTGACTCAAATACTGGTCAAGATTCAGTGAAAAAATGCTTTCCAGGACAATTACGCCAACAACACCTTTGTAATATTCATTGACAAAAGGGAGCGATAATTTGATTTGGGTTTCGAGGTTTTGGGATGACATGGTAGTTCAAATGTAAAAAAGCAATTAAAAATTACACAACTTTTTTCTTCAGGCTAGGTTTAACCACTTAGTAATTTTCTAAAATCCTGTCAATGACTTGATTTAACTGCCGAATTTCATCAGTGGTTAAATGGCTGATGGGGAGTTTTTGCTTGGAATCTAATTGGTCAATTTCAGACAATAGATTGAGTGCTTTTTCGGTAATCATCACATCCACATTTCGTTTGTCAAAGGTATTGGCTTCCTTGGTAACCATTTCCAGTTTAACCAATCGGTCAATCATACGTGATACATCACTCATTCGGTCAATCATCCTTTCCTTAATGAGATTAATATTAGAGGTCTTAGGAAATTGTCCGCGCAGAATTCGTAAAATATTGTATTGTTGTAAAGTGATTCCAAAAGGCTTAAAGTATTGTTGCTGGGCGTCCTGAAGGATATAGGAAACATACATAAATCCGACTAGGGCTTTAACGGTTTCTGATTGAAATGGAATTCGTTGTTTAATCAGTCGTTCAATGTTATTAGGCATAGGTAGGGCATTTAACTAAACAAATAGCTGACATCGTCACGTGTCAGTTGTTTGATCATATGTT
Organism: Chitinophagaceae bacterium; assembly: GCA_036804585.1. GTDB lineage: Bacteria > Bacteroidota > Bacteroidia > Chitinophagales > Chitinophagaceae > OLB11. The sequence continues at coordinate 4,002 of DAIRSC010000137.1, read as the reverse complement.
GATCTTTACTGATAATGTCTTTTACCAAACTATTTTTTTTCTCTTTCAGTAACATGATTTTTTCTTCTACGGTATCCTTACAAATCATTCGATATGCAAAGATATTTTTTGTCTGACCAATTCGGTGCGTACGATCAATGGCTTGTTGTTCAACTGCCGGATTCCACCATGGGTCAACAATATATACATAATCGGCTGCGGTGAGATTTAATCCCATGCCACCTGCTTTTAAGGATATCAGGAACACACGGCATGCCTGATTATTCTGAAACTCATTGATGGCTTGCTCACGTTGAATGGCCGTATAACTACCATCAAAATATTGAAAAGGAATTTGATGCTGTTGTAATTTTTCCCGGATTAAGGCAAGCATCCCCAAGAATTGTGAAAAGATGAGCACTTTATGATCGCCGGTATTTTCTTCCAGTTCCCGGGTCAGTTCGTCCAGTTTTGTGCTGTGGTTGTCGAACTTTTGTTCGTCGCGCAGGATGGCTGGAGAATCACAAATCTGACGCAATTTCATTAATCCTTGCAGAATAGCAAATTGTGATTTTTCAATCCCTTGCTGTTCGATGCTTCCTAAAATTCGTGAACGATACATGTTTTTGTACGCTTCATAAATGGCTCTTTGCTGAGGGCCCATTTCGCAATACAAAGTAATATCAGTTTTATCCGGTAAGTCGTCTGCCACTTGTTCCTTTGTGCGACGAAGCATAAAAGGGTAAACTAATTTTCGCAGATGGTCTTTGGATTCTTGGTCCTGAAATTTGTCGACCGGTTTGGCGAACTGCTCCTTGAAAAATTCTTTATTACCCAGCATGCCCGGATTCAGGAAATTCATTTGTGAATAGAGGTCAAAAGTATTGTTTTGCATGGGCGTACCACTCAATGCAATTCGGTTTCGGGCTGGTATAAATCGAGCAGCTTTAGCTACTTTACTATTCGGATTTTTGATCGTTTGTGATTCGTCTAAAATAATATAATCTACTTCGTTTTTTGCAAATAATTCTGCATCGCTTCGGAGGGTACCATACGTGGAAATAATGATATCATACCTGGAAAGTTCGGTATGCTTGAAAGTTCGTGAAGATCCGTGATGAATCAGATAACTGAGTTGGGGTGCAAATTTACGAATTTCATTTTCCCAGTTGTATAGCAAAGAAGTAGGACAGATTACGAGGGCATGAATACCCTGATTTTTACTTTTGTAAAATTGTAAAAAAGTCAAAGTTTGAATTGTTTTTCCCAATCCCATATCATCGGCCAATAAACCACCCCATTTAACTTTTTCCAAATAGGCCAACCATTGAAAGCCAGCCACCTGATAGGGGCGTAAAACCGCATTAATTTCTTCGGGAATGGCAATATCGCTGTGGCTTTCGGGATTTTCGTTCAACAATAATTTCTTTTTCTCGTCCATTTCGTTAATGATGTCCTGATCAGAAATTAAATCCATCATTTCATCGATGACACTAAAGTTAAACTTACTAACACGTAATTTTTGACCTTGAGGATCGGCCATTTTAAAGAGGAGTGAGAATTTCTTCAACCATTCTTCCGGGAGGATCCCGATACTGCCATCACCCAGGGCAACATAGTTTTGTTTGAGAGTGAGGGCCTTTTGAATATCGCTCACATCTACACCCAGCCCATCAAAGTTGACTTCAATTTCGGTGTCAAACCAATCCAGATTCGAAGAAATATGAACCGCGGTATTGGGTTTGGATTTGTTGATGCGAAAATTTTTGAGATTTTCATAACCAAAAACATCTACATTGGCTTCTTTCATTTTATCAAAAAATTGAAAAAACCAATTTTGACTAAACACATATTTACCATGTAAGGCAAAATGACTTTCATATTCCGGTTTACGTAAATGAGGATGTAATTCATTGATCCAATCAATAAATACCTGTTCGTGTGCTTTATTGCGTTTCATATAAACCAGCTTGCCCTGATCTTCGACAGAGATATGATTTTCAGCGCTGATTTCAACTTCAGTTTGACCATATCGAAATATCGGTTTGATCATGAAGTAGTTGTTTTGTTCGCTGATATAAACCACGGTTTTGGGCGTGCTTTCGTCGTGATATTCTACCAAGCCTTCATCAAATGTGATGTCATAAAGTTTGCTGATAGGAACAATATGATGATGTAGATATTGACTCCATTCATTTAGGGGGATTTCTGTTTTTTTACTAAGATCGGCCAATCGAACCGCATCACCGGGTTTGTGAATGAGCAAAAGCAGATTCCCATGTAAGTAGAGTAAATGATTTTGGAGAGCATTTTCTTCCGGTAAAAAAGAAGCATCATCATAAATCAGCGAAATGTCGACGCCCATATAATCCGGGGTTCTGCGTACATGAATATTCGGATACAGATTGTGATGTAAGTATTTAATTTCTTTTAGGCTACTTGTTCGGTAGGGTAGGCCGTTCGGCAGAAAATACAGCGGTGATGACGGGCTGAGTTGGTTAAACATCCGCAAGAGTTTCGGATGCAAGTAATCAAAAATCAGTTTGAGGGATTCCTGGTCAGGTTGATCCGCATCCTGGGTAATGATGTTTTCCCAGATACCTCCAAAGGGCGAATTTCGCGCAATATGTTTACTGAATTCCGCACGTTGGATTTTGCGGACCATATTAATCAGTTCGCGATCTTCGAGGGGATATTTTTCAGGGTTGATATATTTGCCTGTATCCAATTTTTGTATCTGACCGCTGAATGCAGATTGGTGTTCGGCGAGATCACCTTCGACCAAATCAATGCCAAAAAAGGGGTATTGTTTTTCCTGTAAATGTATGACGAGGCCTAAACGTTTTTGGTAATCCTGTGGACCGACGACCACCTGATTCATCGCAGGTTTATCCGTCCCTAAAGGTTGGGCCTGAACTTTTTTAATGCTTTGGTCCAATACTTTGAGAAATGGCTTCCCATCTTGGTAATAAAAATCGAATTTACCACGGAGGTCATCACTTAAGGAATAACCGTAAAGACCGAGTAGTTTATTTTTTTGATGATCCCAGTTTCGAATGGAATCAAAAAAGTTTGGGCCTGAAGCATGTAATAATTGTAAAAAGAGTGCTGTTTTGTGCGGACACAATGGGTGTCGGTGCTCCCCGCAGGTACAAGAAGTATCGAAAGATTTATCATCATTCCGTTGCAGCTTCACCGAGAAAGTTTCCTGACCCACTGTAATTAAGGCTTCGACTTTTTCATTGGCAGAATGTAAAATTTCTACCTTGTGATGGCTTTGGATTTTTTCCGCTTCTTCGAACAGCTTATTGGAAGTAAAAAGCCTCAAATGCTTCAGATCAATGCTTCTCATCCGAATCATGGTATGGGCCTGATTAAACCGGGCTTGCTCCTGATTCAGTTCCTGATTCAAAAGCATGTCATTCAAATGAAAAAGGGCAGCTGCCTCATGACGGCATATTTCACCCATGTTATAAGGGCATTGACAGCGTGCGGTGAGGGTTTGTTCATCCTGATATTTCGAGATGGCAACATTGTAATGATTGTGGTATTGGTCGTTGCGAACTTTGAAATGAAGTTGACCACTTAACTCATCTTTACGCAAAAATTTTACACCTTGGGTTAAAAAGATACGTTTCCCACGTCGAACAACTTCGTCGGAGGCATAATTATAGATATGTTTGATGATGTGCGACAAACTTTCTGAACACAGCCCCGTTCTGAAAAGGGCAATTTGCGAAATTAAGGAAATTGCCTCACTTTCTCCGTCTTTATTCTAAGCTTCTCAGAGTGTATCTCATAAAATCATCTTTTTCCCGGGTTCGCTGATGAAGTGATTCATTGATTTCTCGACAAAAAAATTTTAATAAGGAACCGGCGAATGGAAATTAGAGGGTATTTGCCAATTCTGGAACTTTAAAGAATAGCAACTTCTTTAAGTTTAATGGGTATAACAGAAAACTTCGAATCAGCTAAAAAAGATCCGATTTAAAATTTGGACAATACGCTGAATTTAGCCGGAAT
>DAIRSC010000136.1:0-6613 GCA_036804585.1 Chitinophagaceae bacterium | reverse complement strand
GATGAACTACCCGCAGGACTGACCGATTTAAGTGTAACCACCAAACAAAAACCCAGGTCTACACTTTTTTCCAAGCCCACTCCGGCATCGTCTGCGACTGAAATCCAACAGAAAAAAATACCTGTTTCTGCTCATTTCAAGCACAACGTTTCGGCCGATTTTAACGCCGATGCTCCCTCCTCCTTCGAACAAGGCATGCGGGTAGAACATGAGCGATTTGGTTTTGGTACGATAGTTAGTCTGGAAGGCCCTGCTGCCAATAAAATAGCGGTGATCGACTTTATTGGAGCCGGCTCAAAAAAAATCATGCTGAATTATGCAAAACTAAAAATTGTCTAAATCTCATGAATCAAGAGGTTCTGCAGAAAATAAAACATTTTTGTTCTTATCAGGAGAGAAGTCATCAGGAAGTCAGAAGTAAATTACTGGAATTAAAAATTTACGGTCTGGAGCTTGAAAACATCCTGACTATTTTAATTGATGAAAATTATTTGAATGAGGAGCGATTTGCTTGCAGTATTGCTCGGGGAAAATTTTATTTAAAAAACTGGGGACGAATAAAAATTCGTCAGTTACTAAAACAACATGATGTTTCGGAATATTGTATCCGCAAAGCCATGCAGGAAATCGATGGTTCAGATTATGAAAAGACCATACTTCGCTTGATCGAAAAAAAACATGCTTTGCTTCAGTCTGAAAAAAATCAATTTGGTTTATTCAAAAAACTGAGCCAATATTTGTTACAGAAAGGTTTTGAATCTAATTTGATTCAAGATCTTATTAAAACTTATTTAAAAGAAAATCAATATGCCTGAGTTAAAATTCACCCTTATTCAGAGCGATTTAAAATGGGAAAATAAAAAGTCAAATCTTGAAAATTTCTCAGAAAAAATAAAACCCCTTGCCGGGAAAACAGAGATTGTGGCACACCCTGAAATGTTTAATACAGGATACACAAAGCATGACAAAGATTTATCGGAACCCATGGATGGAGAAAGTGTGGAATGGATGAAGCAAACAGCCGAAAAAAACCGCATCATTTTAACAGGAAGCCTGATGATACATGAAGGCGAACAATGTTTTAACCGATTGATTTGGATGCAACCGGATGGTCAAATGGGCTTTTACGATAAGCGCCATTTATTCAGTTATGCGAGAGAAAATGAGGCCTTTCAGGCGGGCGAATGTAAATTGGTTGCCAGTGTCAAAGGATGGAAAATACGACCTGTAATTTGTTATGATCTCCGTTTTCCTGTGTGGTGCCGCCAACAACCCAATGAACCTTACGATGTTTTGTTGGTGGTCGCCAATTGGCCGGAATCGCGCATTGTAGCGTGGAAAACTTTATTACAGGCAAGGGCTATTGAAAACCAATGTTATGTTGTGGCGGTCAACAGGGTCGGTGAAGATGGAAATCAAATCTCCTATCATGGGGCTTCGTGTGTTATAAATCCTGAAGGGAAATTTTTATATCTTGGTGAAAACAAAGAAGATGTTTATAATATCACTTTAAGAAGAGATGAACTCAAACAGGTTAGAGACACATTTCCATTCCTGAAAGATGGAGATGATTTTACGATCTTCTAACTCTTTCTATTTTTTAGAAGCCGGAGAACTATTGCCACCATTCAATTTTTAAATCATCGTAATCGAAGGCATATCGATTGAGATTCCATATTTTTAATTGACATTCATCACCCGGTTTTACCTTGGCAGGCAATTGAACAAAGAAACTCACTTCACCCCATTGGTTCACCACCCCTTTATTTTGTTGGAGAATATCACGGCTGTTTCGTTTTCCAATTTTATTGGCGATGCGGGTGCCCTGCCAGGCAATGGATTCTTGGCCCTGCTTAATTTCTAACACCAACTTAGGCGACATATAAGTGTCCAGATTTGCAATTCGATTTAAAAATCGTCCGCTACATTTTAGCCACTGACCTTCTTTAACCCCTTCCGGCAGAGAATAACGGATCATTTCCGGTCCAAATTCATCCCCCTCAGGAATACGAATAAAATAAGGACTTCCATTCATCACATCCGATCGGAAATAATTTTTTACTGAATCGTTGTAGTCAGAATAGGTCAGTACTCGTTTGAATTGCATAGTAGATTCGTCCGGTTGAGGATCCAAATCCAATAATAATATTTGGTCAATACGACTTTGACTTTTAAACAGCATGGACAAGTTATAACGCAAGGAAGAATTTTCGGTGATTAAAAAACCTTCATGCTGCAAAATGGAAAAATGGATATTCAACCACAGACTGAGTAAAATAAAAATGCCCAATAACCAGGTCATCCAATTTCTTTTTGCAAAAAGCCATTCGATAACCAAAGACAAAGGAATAGCCAGCAAAGCATACATATGAATCATGGGTCGTGAGCCAAAACCATTGATATAAAAATAACACCACCATGAATAAATGATAAAGGTGTACAGAACGAAAATGATTGGAATACCGGGTACCCAATTTTTTAATTTTTCACGAAGCAACAAACCGAATAAACTTAAAATCATGAGGGGCGAATACATCAGCCATCCATTGCTTCCGCCGAATAATCCATCTAAATAATGTTTAAATGACCAATCAAAAGATTGCCCTTTGTAACTATCAAAAAACCAATGACCTGTAAATGTTTTCCAATACCAGAGTTGGGGAATCCATACTACAAAAGCGCAGATTGCTGCAAGGAGTATGCCTTTCCAGGATTGTTGCATCCACTTCCATTTTTGCTGAAGTGTTTGCAGGTTCGTGAGACCAAATAATGGAAATATCAGTAATAAAATGATATCTGAAGGTCTGATGAGAACCATCATCCCGGAACTCACCCCCAGAGCGATGAAATGAAGCCATGAAAAATTTAAACCCTGCTTCCATGCATCATGAATTTTTAAAGTGAACCAGATGAATGTCGCATAAAGAAAAAACATTGGAATATGCGACATGCCGGCTTGCTCAAAAGAGAACCAAAACAAATTGCTTCCTAAGAGTAACAAAGCCAAAGTAATCAGCGCTATGGGCGAAGAAACTTTCCGGCGAAGGATCCGATAGGTAAAGAAAAAACCCAGCAACAGATACACAAAACTGCTCAATTTGATCGAATAATCATAAGGCCAGGAATATGCATTGACGGGCTGATCCAAGATTTTTGCGGATGCATGAGCCATCATAAAAAAGGGCCATTCCAAAATAGCCATGCCACAAGTATACTGATTGATAATATGACCCGATTCCGATTTCAAACCTGCTTCTCGTTGATACTTCATCGCCCATTCCACATCGGAAGGTATTTGCATATTCGTTGGAATACTATCTACCTTACCTAAATTATCATAAATAAAAATAGAAGGCAAATAAGAATAATAACCGACGGCATCTCCGTAAAAAGTATATTTATCATAGCCGTAAAAAAAGGTATAAACGAATCCGATGATGAGAGCTGCAATAAAAAAGATTCGGGAAAAGAGCCTCATGACTGTACCGCCATTTTAGCCAGGAAATTATTCCAATTTTCTAAGTTGTGATTTTTTAGGACACGAGGGAATTTATTCATGGCTCCAAATTTTCCGGTGGCTTGTAAAAATTCGATAAAATGTTTGGAGGGCAATACTTCAATAAATATGTGGGGCAAGGCCGATTCGCGCTCAACGGCATAATCGTCATTCATTTTCCTCAGGCTTTCATCAATCGAATGCAAAATCGCCTCGGCGTCCACCGCTTCATCACAACCGATATACCATTTATGGGCGAAACGACCGTCCAACATATAACCAGCCACCGTAAATTCCTTGATGGTGATGCCCATTTTGCGCTGCACCTCATCGATGGCTTTGTTCATATTATCGACACTCAGATGTTCGCCACATAAACTCAGAAATTGTTTGGTACGTCCAACGATGATAAATTCTCCGTTCTTCACTAAAGTAAAACGAATCACATCACCAATGAGATAACGCCAGGCACCGGCTACGGTTGATAAGACAATGGCATAATCGGTATCTTCGACCACTTCATGAATTAAATAGGCATTGGCATCGGGCCTTATCTCGCCGTCATCCGAAAAGTTTTTTTCGTTAAATGGAACAAATTCATAAAAGATGCCATTGTTTAAAATCAATCTGATACCCTGTGTATCCGGTCGTGCCTGAAACCCAAATGAACCTTCAGAAGCCATATAAGTTTCGATATATGTGATGGGTTTACCTAAAAGATTTTTAAAATTTTCGCGATAAGGTTCGAAAGAAACACCGCCATGAATATAAAGCGAAAGGTTTGGCCATATTTCATGAATATGTTTGACCATATGATAACGAATTATTTCTTCAAAAACAATTTGAACCCAAGCCGGAACACCACACACAGTGCCCACATTCCAGGTAGGCGCTTTCCGCACAATCAATTTAATACGATCTTCCCAACGAGGACGTTTTGAAATACTTTGACCGGGTTTGTAGAATAAAAAGGACAACCAACGTGGCATTTTTTTTGCACTAATGCCGCTCATATCACCTTCATAATAATCGCCTCGCTCATACAAGGAAGTTGAACCACCCAGCATCAAAATGCCTTTTCCAAATACATCGGCCGGCAAATCAAAATTCTGCATCGAATTGAATTGTTTGAATCCTGCACGCTTCACCGACTTAATCATATCATCCGTAACGGGAATATGCTTGCTGGCACTTTCGGACGTACCGGAACTCAAGGCAAAATATTTTACCTTACCCGGCCAGCAAACATTGCTTTCGCCTTCCTGACAAAACTTCCACCAACGATTATACATCTGGTTATAGTTATGAAAGGGAACTCTTTTTTTAAACTCTGCATACACCGAAGGCGATGATAAAATTTCGGCAAAATCATAGTGCTTGCCAAACATGGTAATTTTTGCCCTTCGTAAAAGCCGGTTCAACACCTGCATCTGATAACTTCGAGGGGTACCCGTCCGTATCGTGAATTGCTGACGGATTCGAAGGGACCGATTAATAAGATGACCAAGTAATGCCAAGTGAATGTTTGTTTGGGTGGACAAAATTAATGGCTTTCAGGGTAAAACCTACTTAATTTATTCACAACCAAGCGATTAAAGCCTTAGAGGTCTGATTGCAGCATTTTACGGCGCACTATCAAGTAATAGACCAAAATATAAGCCAAAGAAACGCCCACATACAAGATGGCAGGCAAGGCCTCCTGACTTAGTCCGGACATTTTCCCTAAAGTATCCAGCAAAGGAAAAGGTAATAATTCGTCACTGCTTTGCAATGGGGTAAAATTGCCAACACTGGTATTGAACTTTTTATTAATCACATTGGTAAAAATGGTTTCAACCAATAAATAGGCAAAGAAGAAAATGATACTCAAACCGCTGCGTTTGATAATAAAAGTAAGTAAGGCGGCAAAGGAGAGATAGTTCAGAGTATAAACAAACGCATAAAGGATGTAATAATTTTGATCGAACATATTTCCCCCACCATGGACAAATCCGAAAATGAGTGAAATCAGATAAAAAAACAAAGTCGCACCGATACTGATTGCCAAAATTAAAATGGCTTTGGCATGTAAAAAATCTAATCGGTGCATTCCATCAATGATATGTTGTCGATTGGTTCGAAAAGTGAATTCATTGGAAATGGAAATGATGATAAATACCACTAAAAAAATCACAAACCAACTGTAAATAAATCCCATGTTACTCCACACCTGCGGAAAAGAATACGACTCTGAAAAAACTTTCAAATTGCCGTTTCCGAAGGAAAGCATACTGCTACCAATTCCGTAATTCCACAAAATATACAGTAATCCAAAAACGGTGGTCAAAATCCAAAAAGTATTATACCTTTTAAGCTTCATCCATTCTATCATCAATAATTTCATCATTCATTTTTAATTGGTTATTTCAATAAATTTACTTTCCAGGCTGCGTTTGCGACGCACCAAATGATTGAGTATAAATTGATGCTCAAAACACCATTTACTCAAAACTTCAATACTAACATCTTTGTTTGGTGTTGCTATAATAAGACGCTGCAAACGAACTTGTTTACACAATCCACTCGATTGTAATGCCAACAATAACGCTTCATTGTCTTCACAGCCCAGTTCGATCCAATCCTCATCACTGAGCACTTCAAGCACACTACCCTGTTTAATTAATTCGCCTAGTTTTAAGATAGCCACATGGGTGCAAACTTTCTCCACTTCATCGAGTAAGTGACTGGCAATAATGATGGTCTTACCCTCCTGACTTAATTGTAAAATAAGGTTTCGGATTTCTGCAATGCCCACGGGATCTAATCCATTGGTTGGTTCATCCAGAACCAAAACATCCGGGTTGCCTAACAGTACCGCAGCGATGGCTAGACGTTGTTTCATCCCCAATGAAAAGGTTTTAAATGCAGAATCTTTGCGGTTATACAAATTCACCAATTTGAGCACCCGTTCGATATCATTTTCTCCCCTGCCCTTGATAGCCGCAGAAATTTTTAAATTATCGATTGCTGATAAATAATGATAAAAATTCGGGGTTTCCAGCAACGAACCAATATTGGAACGGGCCGATTTCGGACTGGAATAGCCCTGCCATTCATATTGCCCGCCATCTGCCTGTA
>DAIRSC010000135.1:0-6617 GCA_036804585.1 Chitinophagaceae bacterium | reverse complement strand
TATGGACCTGCAGTATTTCTCATTTCCGAATTCATTGGGGTAAAAAATTGTCAGGAACGAATCAAACACTTTTTGAATGTGATTGGGAATTAGGCTTTTGAAAAAAGATGTTTTTGGGATGTGTGTACTGCCAGTATTTCGAAATGTTTGCGTGCCAGCATATCCTTTCTTTCAATTTGAATCAGATGTTCAAATACTTCAAAGTTGTCCAGCAGAAATAGGGTATAACCCAATTCACTTACGATATCGAACAATTCGAAACGCTCCGCTTCATTGAGGTTTTTATAACATTCTATCATCAGGTGAGGATGATATTGATGGATGATCTCAGGTAAAGTTTTAAGTATTTCTTTATCGTAACCCTCTGCATCAATTTTAATTAATTTTAAATTCGGAAGTAAATCGCTATGGTTTTTTTCAAGAAATCGCCGCAAATTTTTTCCGGTGATTTCCAAGCTATAAGCGTGCCCATGATTTTTTTTGTTGATTTGGGAAAGAAAACCGCCATTACAAAACGAGGCATCTGAATAATGAAAGGTAAAGGTTCCATCTTCCTGTGTGGCCGCTAAGCAATACGGGATGATATTTGTTTGCTGCGTATTTCGTTGGGCATTTTGTTGCAAAATTTTAAATACATAAGGATTCGGTTCAAAAGCAAGAACAGTTCCGTTTTTCCCGGTTGCCAATGCCATGGGTACGGTGGTGTCGCCGGTGTGGGCACCAATATCCAAAATAAGCCCACCTGCCGGAACCAGTTTCTGATAAAACTGAATATTGGAGAGTTGGATTTGTTTTGTGCCTTCTAATGGATGCAACCATTGTGCATATTCAACCTGGCCAAATTCAGGAATATCAAACTGTCGGATTTCATAACCATATTCATTGAAGCGTCTTTTATTTTGCCACTTGCGAATTTTTCCTTGAATATATTTCAGCATGTTGTTGAGTTGCAATTGATGGTTATGATGATTCTATGAAAAAAGAACTTCCCATTTCATCATTCTTCGGACTTATTTCAAACGGCCTAAAAGTTCTTGGGACATGAAGTGCTTGCCTTAGGAAATTCATTCACTTATTGTTTCATAAAGCGGGCTGAGTATGATTCACGATTGCTAATCACTTTTATAAAATATTCTCCGCTGGGCAGGGTACTGATGTCTGCAACATAGTCATTCCCCTGGCGTACAAAACGGCAAGAAACAAATTGGCCGGTGATATTAAAAAGGGTGAAACGTGCATCGTTACCTTCTAATCCCTGCACTGAAATTTGATTGGTGGCCGGATTGGGGTAAGTGATGAGTACATAAGGATTAATATCCTCAACATCGGTAGAAAACATGCCTTCAATCATTTCCTGGGTCAAATCCCAATGGTCAAGCGTATCCGCTAAGCCGTTGCCATTCACCGCATTTCCCGCGCCTTTAAATGTAACAATATCGGGTGTATTCGGAGCCTTCCATTGAAAAGAAAAGGTGGCCTGATTTCCACTTAATGCAACCGGTGCAGTGTGGGTGATTTCATTTTGGCTGGCATTGAGTTGGGTGCCTGCCCCTGCAATAAATGTTCCCGCATCGCAATGCAAATTGATGCCCGCTTTTTGAGCCATTGGATGAACAACACTGAGGGTGAGATTATAAGTCTGCCCGCAAATAAAAGTATCCGGAAGTCCAAATAATGCTACTGAAACGCTGTCGTTAGAATTGCCATGACAGCTTCCGCATTGGGTACCGGCCATGAAAGCGCCCGTACTATTTGAACTCAGGGTGAACTGGAAAATACCCAGAACAACCAATAAAAAAAGGCTAAGTAGTAATTTTGATTGCATACGCTTGTTGAAATGATTATTCAACAAATATAATCATTCTGATTTTAAGTAAGCTTCTTAAAAATTCTTAACTAAATGGCTTCATGCTTATAGTTTAGCGCAATTTCACAGAACATTCTAACACCAATGGCGATGGCAGGTTGGTAAATATCGAATCTTGCATTGTGAACAGGAAATTGAAATTCAGTTCCCTTTGAAGTGCCTATTCTAAAGAAACATCCCGGAACCTGATGGGTGTAAAAACTAAAATCCTCAGCAGCCATTCTTAAATCCAATTCTTTCACTTGCTCTGCACCCAATGCCTTTTCAGCGATGTCCTTAAATTGTGTGGTCACCAGCGGATCATTGAATAAGGAGGGATAGCCCATAGGAATTTCAACTTCGGCATCTCCTCCCAAAGCACGGCATAATTCAATGGTATGTTTGCGAATTAAATCATGGGCTTTTGTGCGCCATTTTTCGTCCATACATCGCAGGGTGCCTTCAATACGAACTTCATCCGGAATCACATTGCCCGCTTGTCCGCCTGCAATTTTGCCAAAGGATAAAACAGAAGGTTGTAAGGGGTTACAATTTCTTGAAATAATTTGTTGCAGACTTGTCAACAATTGTGCTGAAATGATGATGGGGTCTATCGTTTGATGGGGTAAAGCAGCATGCCCTCCTTTTCCGATGACGCGAATATAAATTTCATCAGCACTGGCCATATATTGTCCGGCCCGGTATCCAATACTGCCATATGGCAAATGAGGATAAACATGCAAGGCAAAAATCGCGGCTGGCTTCGGGTTCTCGAGAATACCTTCTTTGATGAGCAGACTGGCTCCTCCCGGATGCTTTTCTTCACCCGGTTGAAAAATACATTGTATGGTTCCTTCCCATTCATTTTTGATTTCCTGCAAAATCTGAATTGCACCGAGCAGACAGGTACTGTGCACATCATGTCCGCAGGCATGCATCACGCCTTTATTTTTGGAGGCATAAGGCACGTCGTTTATTTCAACAATGGGCAGTGCATCCATATCTGCTCGAAAGGCTATGACCTGCTTCTCCGGATTTCGCCCCTGGATACTGGCCAGAATACCTGTACCTGCATACCCTTTTTGATAGGAAATACCCCATTCATCTAGTTTGGAACAAATGAAAGCACTTGTTTCGAATTCCTGAAACGACAATTCCGGATGTTGATGGATATGTTCCCTGATTTGAATAAATTCAGTTAGGTGCTGATCAATCAGGTTTTGAAGCAGGCTATTGGACGACATTGATATTTTTTACGGTGACTACATCAGGAACGATAAAAGCAGCCGGAAAAGCCTTATTTACTTTTCGTAAAAAACTACTTGCATCCTTTTTATCTTCGAAATTCCCTACTTTAATTTTATAGGAAGGCACATTATAACTTAAATACGAATCCACTCCGGGAAATGCCCGCGAAAAATTATTTTTTGCTGCCAGGGCCTGTGTACGGTCTGGACCATTGTAAATGATAATACGAAATCCTTTGGCTGTATAGATGCTCCCGGTGACTTTTTTCTTCCCATCCGACGAAACGATTGGTTTGTATAAAGGGATTTCTTTTTCCTTTTTTTCTTCCTCGGCTTTGGCCATTAATGCCGGTCTTTTGTCGAGCAAATCCAATCGGGCATCTTTAAAAATCGACACATTTTTCGGAATAATAATTTTTGTGGTATCTGTTTCGTCCTGAGCCTTTAAATTCATACTCTTGAAGCAACAGAAAAACAACAATAAGTAAGGGAGGGTGCGCATGACTCTTAAAACTAGGAGTCAAAAGTACTATTTCAGGGCGGTGAACTCAGCAAATACTATGTGTAATTAGGAATATTTTATCAAGAATTATAAAAAAGGGGCTTGGAAAGGCCATACTGTAAATAGAAATGAATACATTTAGATTGTGATTAGAGCATTCCTTTTCTTTTTGGCCATGAGTTTTGCTTTTCTGAATAGGGCACAAGTTCCCGGAATTTTATGGCAACGCTCGCTTGGAGGTGATAAACCTGAATTTGCGGAAGTGATTAAAATAACCAGTGATGGGGGAAGTATAGTAGCGGGTTATTCCTACTCGGATATCACCGGCGATAAATCTGAAATGAATAATGGCGTTTATGATTGCTGGATTCTGAAAATGGATGCCTATGGCAATAAGCAATGGGACCGGACCCTGGGCGGAGATGCCTTTGATGGTGTATTTGATATCACTGAAATGTCCGATGGAACTTATTGGGTAGCCGCTCAGTCAAATTCCGGGATTTCGGGAGATAAAACGGATACTTGTCGTGGTGGTATGGATTATTGGATACTCCATTTGGACAATGGTGGAGGGATTATTTCGCAACGAACTTTTGGTAGTGCAGAACACGACTATCTACAAACCGTTATTCCATCAGCAACAGGCGGTTACTTTGCCAGTGGTCATACCATGGAGTGGTACGTTTCTGCCGAAAAAACAGATACGGGTTGTTACGCATTGACCAGTTTTCCACTACAAAAAGTAGACCCTTCAGACACATTCAAAACCCGTGATTTATTGGTTGTCCGATTTAATCCGGATGGCAGCATTCGATGGCAACGAACTTTAGGCGGATATGAGAATGAAACAGTAGGTAAAATGGTTGAAAAGGCCAATGGTAATTTGGTGATTGCCGGCACTTCCGGGTCGAGTGTTTCGTATTTCCGATTTCCCAATTGTGAACGATTTGATTTACATCGGGGTTATACCGATTATTGGGTTTTGGAATTGGATAAAATGGGTAATCTGGTGAATGAGAAAACCTTTGGCGGTTTTTTTGAAGATGATCTCGAAAATATTTGTGCAACAAAGGATGGAGGATTTGTGCTCACCGGAAGTTCCGTGTCACAGGCCTCCGGCAATAAATCAGAATCACCCTATGCGAATTTCGACTACTGGATCATCAAGTTGGATTCCAATTTTAATAAAAAGTGGGAAAAGGTTTATGGCAGTAACGGCCGCGAATGGGGTAAACACCTCGTTGAAACCCAGGACGGCGGCTTTTTATTAGGAGGCACCAGCGAAGGAGGAATTTCCGGCAATAAATTGGTTCCGAATTATGGGGATAAAGATTACTGGATTCTCAAACTCAATGCAAATGGTAATGCCTTGTGGCAATATAGTATCGGCGGTGGTTCCTTTGACCGTTTTGCATACTTACAGGAAACGGCAGATCAAAAGATTCTTTTAGCAGGGACATCCATTTCAAATCCGTCTGCCTGGAAAACGGTTCCATTAAAGGGTAATTTTGATTATTGGGTTTTAAAAATTGATCAAAATCCTTATCAGGCGCCCAATCATATTCGGGATATTTTAGATGGAACTACTTTTTCTGTTTTCCCAAATCCAGCTGCACAATGGGTGCGATTGAATCTGAACAGGCAGCCCCGGCAAGCCATGGTCAAATTGATCGATATGATGGGAAGAACGGTACTACAAAGTGAAATGACCCAATCTGATTTGCAAATGGATATTTCGGCTTTATCCAATGGTCAGTATTTGTTGGTAATGCATGAAGAAGGGAATCTCACCCGATACGAACGCTTGATGGTCAACCGATGATAGCTTGTATATTTGCAGTGTGAGTCAGAAATTTTTAACCCTCGTCATGGGTGGGAGCGAAAAGCCCGAACGATATAGTAATAAGGCTATCCGGATGTTGTTAAAACAAGGATATCCGGTGATTGCGCAGGGTCTGCGTGCCGGTCAGGTAGAAAGCTGTCGAATCTTACCGGGTATGCCGGAAGTAGCAGACCTAGATACGATTACGCTTTATTTGGGCCCGCAAAATCAAGCAGCTTATTATGATTATTGGCTGGGCTTAAAACCTCGGAGAATCATTTTTAACCCGGGAACTGAAAATCCCGAATTTCGGGATATGGCCACACAACAAGGTATCATGTGCCTGGAAGCATGTACGCTTGTTTTACTCAGCACAGGTCAATATTAATTTATCAATCGACATATTTTAATCTCCTTGAATATTTATCTGGATCATATCAGCAAACGTTTCGGCAGAGAATGGATATTTAAAGATGTATGTCTGCAATTCGAGGGCGCAAAAACTTATGCGCTGACCGGATCAAATGGCAGCGGAAAATCGACACTTCTTCAGGTTATCGCCGGATTCATACAACCCGGAAAAGGGACCTTGAAATATCAAAATGAGCTCGGAAAAATGTATCAGGAACATGAAATTGCATCAGCCATTTCTTGTTGCACGCCATATATGGAATTAATTGAAGAGTTGAGTCTGGATGAATTTTTTCAGTACCATTTTCGATTCAAAAAACCCATCATGCCCATACACGATATTGTGGATCAAATTGGTTTAAGTGAACATCGCAATAAATACATCGTACATTTTTCCAGCGGAATGAAACAACGGGTTAAACTTGCTCAGGCCATTTTTGCAGATACCGAAGTGCTTTTGCTCGACGAGCCTTGCTCTAATTTAGATGCTTCCGGTATCGAACAATATCATCAGTTCATGCAACAGTGGTTGGGAAATCGTTTACTGATCGTGGCCAGCAATGATGCCGATGAATACAGCATGTGCAGCGAACATATTTCGATGCATCAGTTAAAACCAGTCTCCCATGATTCAAGCAAATAAACGCCAACAAATTAAGGCATG
The DNA here is from genome assembly GCA_036804585.1 of Chitinophagaceae bacterium. Taxonomy (GTDB): domain Bacteria; phylum Bacteroidota; class Bacteroidia; order Chitinophagales; family Chitinophagaceae; genus OLB11. The sequence goes on along the minus strand of DAIRSC010000135.1, from coordinate 125 downwards.
GACTTTTTATGATTGGGCCAATTCCGCGTATTCCCTCATCATCACATCCGCAATTTTTCCGGCCTACTATACCCAAATCGTAGATCAAGTAGAAATATTTGGTCATTCATTTCAAAAAAGCGTAG
>DAIRSC010000134.1:0-6629 GCA_036804585.1 Chitinophagaceae bacterium | reverse complement strand
GATCCTATCATTTTTAAACCATTGAGTGAATCGCAAAAGGGTCGTATCAAGGCACAAGACAATACGGAAGATGCGGATTTTGTGGAATTTTATCAGGCGCTCAAGACAAATCCAAGCCCTGACCGCCATGATGAAATAGTAACGATTCACTATTCTAATTTATTTTCTAAACTATTGGAAGTGAAAAAACTGGTGAAGGATTACAACGAGCTTTATCCGAAGAATGAGTTGATGCAGGAGAGTCTTCAGAACGTTAATAAATACGTTGAATCAAAAACAATTGTTCAGAGGAATAAAATTGACAATTTGTTGGTAAATCCGGAAACCAATGTGATTCGGGAAGAAGCCAGTGATTTATCTGTTTTTAATATCAAAGCTAAAATTACTGAAGAGGGCATTTTTGTAAAAACTGTCCGGGACAAAACAAGCAACAAGGTCATTTCTGCGGAAGTAGATTTTGATTAAAGGCACCTCACATGTTTGTAAAATTTTTACACAAAGAAATTAACGAAGTCAGGGATTGGCAGCAAAAACTTATCCGGATTTATGATTTATATATCCAAAAGGATTTTAGTCTGGAATCCGCACTTCAAATTTTTCTTAACGAGTTGATTCAATATTATAAGGACCAACAGATTGAGTCATCAGTTACATGGGCACAAGGATTGTTGTCAGAATTCCTGACCGCTAAAAAAGGAATTCATCCATTTTCATTGGAGCGCATTAGTTCGCGTCGTCACGAATTATTGATGACAACCTGCTATAAAATCCTTCAAAATATCAATGATAAGTTTCTGGCTCAGATGCAAAAATTACTGCAAACCCAACAAGAAGCTGAAACTCTATTAAAACAAATTTTATTGGGCGGTATTCAGTTGCAAATACTTACACCGGAAATGATTCATCAAGCCGATAATCAGGTGAAATGTGCTGCTATCTGGCAAACCATGATGTCGGTAAATAACGGTATGCAGCAGCTCACCCGAAATTTAAGTCTTATGGTGAGCACTACCGATGTTTGTATGATTATGGAAAATATGGCTCCTCATTTCTAAAACCAAAACTCATGTCAAAATCAAAAACAACAAATTCAAACAATGGAGGACTTGATCTCAGTGGTAAATATACCGGAAGGGTATTGATGTCTATGCCGGATGCCCTGGGAACAAGTTCGGGTATTCGTTCATTCAAAAAGTCGATGGGCCTGAATGTGGCATCTAGTCGTGATTTTAAAAATCAAAGCTTTCCGGAAAATCAAGTGGGTGATGGCATCATACTCGATCATCTTGGAATAGCCATTTTGGATCCTCATGGAGATGAAGCTCTGATGCGAAAAATGATGTCAACGCGAAGTATTGGTGCACAATCCGGAGTACATGCAGAGCGTGAAAGGGTATTACATGCCATCAGTGAAGAGGCTTATAACAAAGGTTTTCAGGATGCCATGAAAAGTATAAAAAATAAATTGGCTCTGACTTCCATGGATGTTGAACAGCCTGATTTTGAAGATTATAAAAACCTCTTGAAAACGCATACTTGGGGTTTATTAAAAACACGAGTCGTTACAGGGCCCTCTCATCAACAACGTTATTCCGGAAAAAATATTAAGCTCTGTGTTTTGGATACCGGCATTGATGCCACGCATCCGGATTTTGTAGATCGTGAAATTGTTTCAAAAAGTTTTATTCCTGGTCAGGAAGTTCATGATCGTCATGGCCATGGTACGCACTGCGCAGGCACGGCTGCAGGAATTTTAATGCCCAAGGATAAAAAAATTCCTCGTTATGGGATTGCTCATGAATCGAAACTTTTTATTGGAAAGGTTTTAAATAATGCAGGAAGTGGAGCCGATGGATGGATATTGGCCGGAATGAATTGGGCCTTGTCTCTAAAGTGTGAAGTTATTTCAATGTCAATTGGCGGTGATACGGATGATGATGCGTATAGTTTGATTTATGAAAATGCTGCCATTAAAGCCTTGCAACAAGGGAGTATTATCATTGCCGCAGCAGGAAATTCTTATCCTTCATCGCCTGCTGTAAATCATCCTGCCAATTGTCCCAGTATCATGGCTGTAGCGGCCTTGGATGAAAAACTTATCAAAGCTTCTTTTTCATGTATCGGTAAATTTCCACCAGCCGGAAAAATTGATATCGCCGGACCGGGAGTCAAGGTTCTATCTGCTGCATCTAAGCCGCATACGGGTTTGTCGGGTATTGGCGCTACTGAGAAATATGGACATTTAAATGGCACCAGTATGGCCACACCGCATGTTGCAGGGATTGCTGCATTGTACGCCCAAAAGAGCAGGAAGAATAGAGGTGAGGCCCTTTGGCAAAAATTGGTAACCTCTGCTTTGCCACTGAATCAATCCGTTACTTCAGTGGGAGCAGGTTTAGTGCAGGCGCCGTATTCGAAGAAGGCAAACAAGAAGACGGTTAAGCGTTCTGCCAAATAGGTGTTTGATTTAATTTTGATTTCGTGTGATGATTAAATTTGTGGAGAAATGCAATTTTTATTGAGTATCCAACAAGGTTGGTTAAAATCCGTGCTCAAAAAATTAGAGAAAGAGCCTGATGTTTCTGTATTGCAGATCCTCGATTTTATCGATACGATTGTGATTGCTTGCACAAAAACCAAGATGAAATTTTTGATTAAGGAAATACCTCAAATACTATCTTTTGAGAAAGAAGCCCATAAGAAAGCCATATGATTGTGACGCAATTTATACGGTGCTTATTCCATGCCTAATTTTTCATCTATCAGATAGTTATTACGGTCGTTGGCATTTCGTACAATGAGTTCACCTAAAAATCCGTATAAGAATAACTGAGAGCCTATAACCAATGAAATAATCCCTAAAAAAAAGAGAGGGCGTTCAGTCATTTTATATTGCATGAAAGCAAATTTCATGATAGCTAAATAAATCCAAATACCTGCACCTATCAGAAAAACAATGGTTCCCCAAAGACCGAAAATATGCATGGGTTTTTTCCCATATTTTCCAACAAACAAAATAGACCCTAAATCAAGAAATCCGTTTACGAAACGCTCCCAACCAAATTTACTAACGCCATATTTTCTGGCCTGATGTGCTACTGGTTTTTCGGTAATTTTTTTGAAACCTGCCCATTTGGCTAATACGGGAATATAACGATGCATTTCGCTATAAACCTCTATACTTTTGATAACTTTTTTACGGTAAATTTTTAGGCCGCAATTCATGTCATGCAATTTGACACCACTCATACGACCAGTAACATAATTGTATAATTTGGAGGGCAGGTTCTTGGTGATGGCATTGTCGTAACGTTTCTTTTTCCAACCGCTCACGATATCATATTGGCCATCCCGAATCATTTGCATAAGTTCAGGAATTTCATCCGGCGAATCTTGCAAATCAGCGTCCATTGTCATGACGAAATCGCCTTGTGCTGCTTTAAATCCCTCATTCAAAGCAGCAGACTTACCATAATTTCTTTGAAGTTTGATGCCTTTGATATGCAAATTTTTTTGTCGTGCTTCACAAACTTTTTTCCAGCTGTCATCTGTGCTACCATCATCAATCAATATCACTTCGTATTGATATCCATTTTTATGCACGACACGTTCAATCCACTTGATGAGTTCAGGTAATGATTCTTCCTCATTCAGAAATGGGATGATGATGCTTAAATCCAAGGTTTATTTTTTTGTAAATGTATAAAAAATATAGGTGCTGAAAAATGCTGAAAGGAGTCCGCTGAATGTATAGGCAAAAATAGTTTTCATAATCATGAAGGTCATACTACGGTCAAAACCTGCGCTGCGGTTGAATATAAAATGCAACAGAATGTTACCGACGATAACCACCAAAGTAGTGGTTGCTACCGTTTTGGCGTTGTGCGAAAAAGCCTCGCTAAATTGGATGCCTGTATAAAATTTGTATAACAGGGCGGATGATATCAAGACGCCCAGCATGAGTAAGGCAAACTGAATCAATGCGACCGGAGATAGCGGGTTGACCCCCATTTTATGTAAAACCAAAACCAGACATAGTATAGAAAGTCCTGTTATCAATCCGACTCCATTGGATATTTTTCGATTCTTCTCCATGTCTTATTTCGTCACTGTTTTAAGATGAAGATGGGATTTTTTTTGGATACTTGTTTTGGATAAGAGATAAGTTTGATGATTATTCAGGACTGCCAAAACCTGCCCCTTCAGCTGCTGGTTCATGAGCGGTGAATTCGCACTCTTGCTTTGATTCGCTTGCTTGTCATATAACCAAACCTGATCTGTACTGAAAACATTCAAACAAGCTGTTTGTCCTTCGGAGATAGAACTTTCCTTTAAATTAAATATTTTGCGTGGTGAAGCGCTAAGCATTCCAATTGCCTGTTCAATATTCAAATTAGATTCAAGCATCAGAATCATATTCAGCATTGTTTGCAAAGCAATCATACCCGGTGCTGCATATTCAAATTCTACCTCTTTGGCATCCCAATCCTGGGGTAAATGATGTGAAGCGAAGCAATCAATGACGCCATCATTCAAAGCTTTGAGCAGGGCCTTTCGATCCGATTCCGTTCGAAGGGGGGGATTGATTTTAAATAAACTATTATATTCCCCAACATGCTCTTCGGTATAAATTAAATGTACCGGGTTGACTGAACAAGTGACATTGAATCCTTTTTTCTTTGCCTGACGAATGAGTTCGATTCCTCTTTTCGTGCTAACTCCGGTAAAATGCAATTGGGAGTTGGTATATTCGAGTAGATCCAGGTCGCGTTGAATGAGAATACTTTCTGCGATATCAGGTTTACCGGCCACGCCCAATCGAACTGCATGAAAACCTTCATTCATTAATCCATGACGACTGAGTGTTTTTTCTTCCGGTACTTGAACAATGACTCCATTAAAAGTTTTAACGTACTGCAAAGCTTTTAACATCAGTCCCGCATTTTGAACCGGTAAGTGCCCATCTGAAAATGCCTTGGCTCCTGCAAAATGCATATCGTACATCTCTGCTAAATCTTTGCCTTCCAGATTTTTGGATAATGCCCCGATGGGATGCAGATTAACCAGCTGACTTTGTTGCTTGATGGCCTCCACCATCGCTTTATTGCCGATGCCCGGTTTTGTATTCGGTAACAATAAGACATCGGTATATCCGCCTGCTGCTGCAGCAAGCATTCCGCTTTCCAATGTTTCGCGATGTTCATTTCCCGGATCACAAAAATCCGCGAACACATCCACCCAACCATCGCTCACAAATAGATTTTTCTCTTCAATGACGATTTTTGATTTTGTTTCAATCTTGTCAGCAATTTGCTGAATCATCCCATTACTTATGAGAAGGTCTTTTTTCTTTAAATGAAATTTAGAACCAGGTGATAAAATGGTGGCTTTTTTTATGAGCATGGGCATCAGTCTGCTTTAGAGGTTCATTCCGATCGCGGGTTATTTCATCCACCGTATCAGGGCAATTTCAATGAGGATGAATATAAGCGCTAAAATAATACAAACTTTCCATAAAGGCATATTACCGTACAAAGCACTGCTACCAAGACTCAAGTCATCTTCGTCGCTCAGCCATTTAGCGTTGCGTATTTTGCTTTGATTTTTCAAGGTCTCAAAATCCCAATATTGCATATCCGACTCCGAGCGATCGTAGTTTACGCCTGTAAACAATGAATCCGCATTGCCCGGCAGATAAATGCTATAAATTCCGGCTTCTTTCGCCGCCTGGTTCAGATTGACCCAAACTTGATTACCTACCGCTCTTTGTTCGGGTATGGCATCCCATTTTTTTAATCGACTATGATAAACATTCTGATTATTCTGCTTGTTGTTTTCGAGCAGGATTCCTGTGTTTTTACCCAATGTGAGTGCATGAATCGCATGCTGACGCCCGGAAAAAGCCATTTTGTATAAGACCGGCAAAAACCAATACGATTTTGGGAATGAACTGGATTGAATATCTGCTGATGAAGCGCAAACAAATACTTTGCCATTTCCGGCATAGTAACTTGTCAGGAATGCATCCCCATTGGAAAAGGTAAACAATTTTTGCTCACTACTCAGGGAGGCATTTCGAATAACATGATGCTTATAAACCACCGGCAATTCAATGTTTTCAGGGGTTTTAACAAACAAATCGCGGAAAAGTTCATGCGACTTATTATACCCTGTCACAAAGGTTTTGGAAGTATCGTAAAATGAGAAGGAAGATCCGGTTAAAACGGTTAAAAGACCATTGAGATTTCCAGTATTGGAATTGGCCGGAGGTAAAACAAACAAATTGCCGCCTTCATTCACATATTGGCTAAGCGCTTTAAAGCTAGGATCGGGAATATTGGTTGTGCCGTTGAGAATGATGAGTGAATAATTTTTAAAAATATCTGTGGATACCGCAGCAACCTGATGATTGTCCATTCGGAATTGTGAACCCGGTTTAAAAACAGAACTCAGGAAAGCGTTGGCATTACTCTGATTCAGCACCAATACCTGATAGTTTGCACTCACTTTGCCGGCCATATAAAAAGTGTCATCAAAACTAACCGGATAATCGTTGGTAAAAAGCGTGATACGCTGATCGCCGGATAAAGAAGTAAACAATGATAAAGAAGTTGATTTTAATTCATTGG
>DAIRSC010000133.1:0-6690 GCA_036804585.1 Chitinophagaceae bacterium | reverse complement strand
TCAGCTGTTCGAAAAAAGTTCCGGTTTGTAATTGATGGATTTGTAAGGGTGTTTTGTGCATAAACTACCACAGCGCTAATCAGGAGCAAAAGAATGCAAGCTGCAAATTTTCTGAATCTGGCCTGGAGGTACATAAAAATCAAAGATACAGGCAAGAATTTTTTGAAAGGCTTATACATGCCATGATTCCTTTTTCTGACTTCCGATCAAGGCACTATAATCTTGTTTAAGATGCATGGCTTTAAGAATTACGGCTATGCTTTTGGCTAGATTAGATCCGGTTTTGGTTGTATTCACCCATTTGCTAAAATAGTTTAGATGACTTTTGGTAAAACTTGAAAACTGCTGCAAGGCAACAAGATCATCTTCTAAACATTCCATCATAACGGGCTTCAGAACACAAAGTTGAAGATCTAACTCCATGATGAGTAGGACCTCATCACTCGCTTTCTTTCGAAGCTTTTTTAAGCAAGGCACCTTTACAGGCAGAATATAAGCTCCATCATCAATGGGTAAAGTGGCCTGACCATGAAAAGTAAAATCATCTATTTGTCCTTTAATCCGAAGTGATTTTTTATTCTGATCATATATTTTCCGGGCTGATTTGGCAGGCGATAAAATATTACTCCATCCGGTTTTTTCGCCGTTGCTTTCATATTTCTGCAATGCCGTGTTTATCCGAATTCCCATCGAAGGAACATTAAAAGCCCAATAAATCAATGTCGAAAATGAGGGAAGAATTGGCGGGAATATTTCCATTGGCATTGCTTCCATAGGCCAGGGAAGGGGGCAGATACAATTTAATTTTCCCCCCTGCACCAATTAAGGGGATGCCTTCCTGCCATCCTACGATTAATCCGTCTAAACCAAAACTCACTCCGTTTCCCTGATCAAAAACATTTCCATTGAGTAATCGACCTATGTAGTTGACCTTCACATCGTCACAAACACTTGGCTTTTCGTCTCCCCCCGGATTGGATATGACATAAAAAAATCCACGATAGTCCTCTGTGGCTGCAATGCCATAGGTCGTTAAATGATTTCGGAGTGCGGTTACCTCCGCTTCGGGAGCAACTGTTGTAATCGCATCGCAGTTCTCTTTTTTCTGACAAGCCGGGGTTAACAGAACAGCAAATAAGCCCAATAAAAAAAATGGTTTGAATTTATTTAGAAACATCATTTTGATTTAATTATTTTTTGAATTTGTCCATCAACTTTTACGAAGTAAATCCCTTCATCCAGAAAGGATAAATCTACCCGACAAGTTGAACCTTGAAAAATATTTGTTGCAATCGTTCTTCCCAAATAATCCAGGATACTGTAAGTGTGTTTTGTTTTTTGCGACTGAACCTGAATAAGAACGACATCGCCGGTGGGATTAGGTGTAAGTTTTACGAAAGATTCGTTTTCGATTTCCGATAAACCATTGGGTGCACAGGGTGGGGTAGGGAGGCTGCCTTCGGTAAAATTGCCACTATTCACATACCAATTTTTCCAAGTACCACCGACACCGGTTTTTTTGGTATTCATATCAAAATGATTACTCCCATTGGGCGTGCCTTTCACCGCATAAACCCGGATGGCTTGGTTGTTATGATTCCAGGTTAATGGCTGCCCGCTGATACAGGTTTCCGGTTGATAAAGTCCACCATTGATACAAGAATCCGGCACAACGAAATAGGCATTATCGTCGTATGTAGGATGCCCACCATATACACGGGCAAGCATGTCCGAACCAATACATACGGCGGTATATTCATCACAGGCAATGCCAATAAATTGTTTGTTGTAATCCTTGACGCAACGCGCTATGAAACCCACAAAACGACCCTTGCGATCAGGGTTATCAAAATGGGTGTCGGTGATAATACCCTTCATTTTCGGATTATCTAAAAAATCATTGTAACCAATCGTAACATCTGAATTATAAGGGTTTGCAAGGGTTGCAGCGCTTGTTACCGAATTATTGAGGGCACTATAATACGCTTGCCCCTGCACGGCCATTCCTGCACTTGTGCCTCCAATCACTCCCTGTTTGACGTTAATCAAATCATTAAGTGCGGTGTCAACGGAGGTGTTGTTCCAAAAATTAATGTAATTGGCCTGATTTCCACCGGCAATCCAAACAGCCTCAGCATTTCGTAATTGTTTTCTGACATACGGGTCATTGGCAGCTGCAACGGATGGGATAACCAATGTTTCAACCGAATTGATATTCACCCCTAATTGTGTGTACATATAATTGTTGTAACCGTCGGCACCCGTTACACGAATGACCACTACGTCACCTCCATTAGCCTTATTCAGGAACCATTTCATAGCGCTGTCATCTTCTATGGCACCACCCATCAAACAAATTCCACTGGAGGGACTTGGATTCACATCAGCAGTATCGCCGGTGAAATAGGAGGTATAAGATTGGGCATGCAAACTAAAGGAGATGCTCATTACGAGAATGAATGTGTAAATTAGTTTCATAAAGGTTTAATTTATTGTTTGTGTTATTATCTGAATTACTTTAAAAATTTCAAATGTTCATGAATGACCATGTAATTTCCAAATTTAACAAGAAACTTTCGTTCGAAGAATGTGAAGTTTTTTTTAGTTTATTCTTCCAATTTCAAACTGAAAAAAGCTATGGCGAACAGTATTTAAAAACAGGGGATGGTAGTTATCTCACTGGCGCTTCAAATTGAAGGAAGTATTATTGTAAAGCCCCTTGGACGATGACGCTACAGTTGAAGATGACGGTGAGAAATGAAAATCAAGAAATGAACTGCAAGCTTATTAAAGTGATTTGACAAATTGCTGTGCATTTAAAAAAGCGAAATTCACCCCTGAATATGCTGATATCAGATGCTTTCACCTTAAACAGCAGCCCCTAAATAATTGAGAAGGGTTTCAAAAGATTAAATGAAAGCCATCAAAACTTTGTTTCTCTTCAAACTCTCAAACGGAACGTTGTAGGTTTTCTTACTTAGACATATAAAGCCTCAAAAGGAAATAAGAATTTAAAAAAAAACTAAGAGGCATTATTATCCGGTTTTGGAAGGGCTGATTTCTTCGAATGCTGTTTTTTAAATGGCGCATTACCTTTTGGTTTGGCACCTTGCGGGTTATTTCCTTTTTGTTCCGGTTTAGGGGTGTTTTTTTGTTCAGTTTTGGGTGGTGGTTTCTGCTCGGATTTTTGATTAGATTTTGGTTCGCTCTTCGACTGAGGTTTCTTGTTTTTCTGAGGGCCTTTAAATCCTTGTTTGTGAGGATTTTGTTGATTACCCGGCATTTTGGGAGCAGTTTCCGGATTGACATCTATGCCCGGAGTTTGAGTCGCACGCTTTTCTTTTTGTTTTTTCTTTTTTCCAGCTCTTTCCAGAGACTTCAAACTAAATTGCCCAACGACATCCACAAAATCGGTTTTCTCAGCGATGGCTGTTTTTTTAACAACTTCCACGGCTTGTAACTCGTCCGGAAAAACATTCCTTTTATTGAGTTCAATAATTTCTTTCACCCGCTCAATACTCAAGGGGTAAAGGGTATTACTTTTTTCAAAGCTGTACCACATTAGATTTTTAAAAATATCTTTCTTTTGGAGATATGCAACACCTTGGGTGGTTTTAATCCGATCTGCATGATCAGGAAACACCCTTAATGCATCCATGTATGTATCCAGTTCGTAGTTTAAACAACATTTTAATCTTCCACATTGACCGGATAATTTGGTTTGGTTGATAGAGAGATTCTGGTATCGAGCTGCCGTGGTGCTCACGGATTTAAAATCGTTGAGCCAGGTGCTACAACACAATTCCCGACCACAACTACCGATGCCACCAACTTTGGCCGCTTCTTGCCGGATACCGATTTGACGCATTTCAATTTTAATCTTAAAATCTGCTGCGTAGCGTCTGATTAATTCTCGAAAATCTACCCGATCCTCGGCAGTGTAAAAAAAGGTGGCCTTTTTCCCATCCGCCTGAATTTCTACTTCGGCAATTTTCATGTCGAGTTTTAACTCACGGGCAATCACACGGGATTGAATCATCAGTTCTTTCTCACCCTTTTTGACTTCATCCATTTTGGCGACTTCCTCATCGGTGCTTTTTCGCATCACCCGACGAATATCTTCACTTTTTTCATTGACCCCTTTTTTCTTCATCTGGAGTTTGACCAGTTCACCAGTCAGACTCACTACACCAATGTCCATCCCAACAGAACTTTCCACGCACACAAAATCCCCCTTCTCAAAACTGAGCGGGTTAAGTGTTTTGAAATAATCTTTTCTGCTTCCGTGATTAATACTCACTTCGATTAAAGGGAAATGCGTCGATTATTCAGCCATGGTTATGAGGCTGAGCCAATCATGTGAATATAGTCTGTTACATCCACCTGAACTGCATGATCCATGATCTTTACAACCTTTAGGTAATGTTCCGTCTTTTTTTGTTTCGCAATGTCCGCAACCCATGTGCCGCTACTTTTTTTAATGTACCAATGATACCTGCCGGCTTTTATCCGCCAAGATCCATTCCTGAATGTGTAAAGATAAGGAATGGTAAACGATTTTTGCATTCGCGTTTCGTCCGATTAAGTAGATACATTCGGTAATTTTTTCGCTGATTTTTTCAATGCTGTTTTCCAATAATCCTTGTTTTAGAAGGGTTTCGATTAATTTTTGCTCAGCTTCAAGGAATTCGATGCCTTGAGGGCCAAATATTTTAAAGCGCAGGCAATGTTCCAGTATCTGTAATACATATGTCCAAAAGGCTGATTGGTTTTCCTTGCTCAGTGTACTGGTATCCGTGCACCATTCAGATAATTCGATGCCCCGGTTGCCATATAAGGCATTCAACCAATTTCTTAAGCGAAGTAAGGAATCGTCTTCTTGTTCCCCGGTTATTTGTATGGCTTTGCGGATATTACCTTCGGCCAATTTGCTGATATGCCGTGCTTTTTCAGGTTCAATATGCTGTTTTTCCAGAAATGCCGCCAGTTCCTGATCTTCGGTTCGCTGTAATTCAAACAATTGGGTGCGGGATAGGATAGTCGCCAGTAGTTGCTCACTGTTTTCGGCCACCAACAAAATGATGGTTTTATCACTTGGTTCTTCAATGAGTTTCAGCAGGATATTTCCCTGTTCGCCCATGTACTCAGGATACCAAATCAGCATGATTTTATATTCAGCTTCAAAAGTCCGAAGTTGTAATCGTTGAATAATGGAGCGGCATTCAAGTGCGCTGATATTGCCTTTCCCAATCAATTTTATTTTCTCAAACCAATCGGAATCATTTCCGTAAGGTTGGGTGAGCGTATATTCCCTGAAACTCGGTAGATAATGTTCTGAAGGCGCTATATTTGGTTTTTCGATCGGACCTGCAGGAAAACTCACATGAAAATCCGGATGTTGTAAACTATTTACTTTCGAACACGATTTGCAGATACCGCAAGAATCCAATTCCGATTTATTGCTGCACATGATATACTGTGCAGTAGCTAAGGCCATAGGGAGGGCTGAGCTGCCTTCATGACCTAACAACAACATTGCATGAGGGAGATGGCCTTTCTGAACCAGCTGAATGATATGTTTTTTCAGCTCATTCTGACCAATGACATCACTAAAACGCATGACTGATTATTTCTTTTCACCAACAGCTGTTACACTCATCAATTCCTGCATCGTGCGTTGCATCTTATCTACAGAACCATCGAGGAAGATGGTATTGCCCTGACCATTTTCGGCAAAATGTTTAATGGATTCAGTCCACATAGAAAATAAAATAAATGAAGCATCCAATTTGGCATCTTCCATTTCTTTGGCAGCAGTAGCCATCCCTTTTGCCACTTCTTCTCTAAAAAGCGCAACTCCTTGTCCGCGTAATTGTGCGGCTTGTTTTTCAGCTTCGGCAGAAATTTTAATAAAATTACCTTCCGCTTCAGCTGCTTTTGTTTTCGTAATCAAGAGTGCCTGACCTTCATTTTCAGCGGCAGCTTTGAGGTTATTACTGCTGACCACCTTGGCCATGGATTTCATGATTTCCTCATCGAAAGAAATATCATTGATTTGCAGGTCGAGTAAATGATAACCCCAGGATTCCAGTTGAACATCGATCTGATCTTTTACATGCGAAATAATTACTCCTCGCAAACCCAAAATTTCTGACTGATTCTTGGTGGCTACAAACGCACGAATACTACCTTCGATTGTGCGAATCAGCGCTTGCATGAGATTGCGTTCGTCCAAAAATTTAAAGGCCACATTTTTAATACTCTCTTCTTCCTGATTCAGCACGGCATACAATAGCATGGCTTTAAAATTTACGTTGGCCTGGTCTTTTGTGATTGCCTGAAATTGTAATTCAACAGAGCGATTCTGAATCGAAATACGTCGATAAATTTTTTCAATAAGCGGGATTTTAAAATTTAATCCCGGATATTGAATGCGGCGATATTTCCCGAACATCGTGATCACTGCAATGGTTCCTTGTTGCACAGTAAATATTCCTGCGACTAATATCATTAAGATTAATATACCTAAAACGACAGGTAAACTGAGTACGCCCATGATTAAAAAGTTTAGATTGTAAATGTAAGATTTTTAAAGCAACCGAATCCAACAAAATGATCGGTCGTTTTATGGTCCTTGCCCGTTGCAAAACAATCAAAAATTATTGGCTAAGTCATTTGGCTTCAAATTTC
>DAIRSC010000132.1:0-6698 GCA_036804585.1 Chitinophagaceae bacterium | reverse complement strand
GACAATGGAATCAAAACAAATTGCACTTTGGTATTTTCGGCCGGACAGGCTATCCTGGCGGCCAAAGCAGGCGCTACTTATGTTTCTCCTTTTATTGGACGTATTGATGATTCCAATTGGGATGGGGTAGACCTGATTGCCCAAATTGCGCATATTTATCGTTCACAAGGATTTAATACTCAGGTATTGGCAGCATCCATCCGAAATGCACTTCACATTGTCCGTTGCGCGGAAGTTGGTGCTGATGTTTGTACTTGTCCTCTATCCAGTATTCTTGGATTACTCAAACATCCATTAACAGATTTGGGATTGGCACAATTTTTAGCAGATGCCAAAAACATGCAGTAGAAAACGCTTCTGATTGATTTGATCTGCAAGGTGGATTTAATTTTGGGTAAGCTAAAAATGAGGAAGGTATAATGGGGCGGTCTACAAATGATTGACCATCGATAACTATTTCGGGCTTGCTGATTAACGTGAAAATAGTTGATTCCAGTAAATGACCATTGCAAAGGTCTTAGTTTGATAATCAGCTTGCCCGAATTAGAAAATTAAAATATTCAACAAGTTACGGACTTGAAATCCTGATGAATCTGCTTGATAGGCGCCCTTAATACAAAAGGAGGCTATTTCATGCAGTGCTTGGCAACCATACAACGGCTATTAAACGGCAAAAAAAGCTCGGACATTATGAAGAATATCCATGGTTTCTTCCGGGGTGTTTCCTTCTGCATAAATACGCAGTAAAGGTTCAGTGCCTGACAATCGAATCATACACCAGCAATTGTTTTCCAATTCATATTTATAGCCGTCAATTTGGTTGATGTTCAGCACATTATAGGGTCCAAACATATTGATTTTTGCCCTGCACAATGAAATGACACGGGTTTTATCGGCCTCACTGAGGTGCAAATCGGCTCGTTCGTAATGAAATGCCCCAACCAAATCATAAATTTCCTGACATAATTGTTTGAGTGATTTACCGGTTTTATTCATGAATTCATAAATCACCAATCCATCATAAATACCATCACGCTCAGGAATATGCCCTTTAACACTGATCCCTCCGCTTTCTTCACCTCCCACCAATACATCTTCTTGCATCATGATTTGACTGATGTACTTAAACCCAATCGGTGTAACCTCGCAGGGAAGTTTGTATAATGCACAAAGCTTATTGACCCTTAAAGTGGTAGAAGCAGCGATAGCCACTTTACCGGTCATTTTTTTATAATGATGTAAATAATGAATGAGCAATAAAATGATATGGTGTGAATCTACATATTTTCCATCTTCATCATACAACGCAATGCGATCGGCATCACCATCATTGGCCAAACCAAATTTTAATTCCGGGCTGGTTCGAATAGTATGAGATAATTCGAGTAAATTCTTGTGCAGCGGTTCCGGTGCGGTATAATCAAACAACGGATTTCGTTCGTAATGCAAGTGTACGGCATTCGGGAAAAGTTCTTTCATCACCCGCTGACCTGCACCATACAAGGAGTCGTAGGCCATCTTAAAGGGAGATTGTCGAAGTGCTTCAATATCAAACTTGGAATAAATATAATCGGTGTATTCTTTTTCGATATCGTAATATACAATTTGACCGTCTGCCTCCAGAGCATCCAAATCTCCACTTACTTCAATTTCGTAATTAGGAATCATGGCCTCAATTTCAGCAATTTCATCGGGTGGTGTAGGGCCGCCATGAGCACCTTTTAGTTTGTACCCATTATAAGAAGGGGGATTATGACTGGCTGTAATCACCACGCCCTGATCGGCTTGATGTGTTAGTACTGCAAGCGAAATCATCGGTGTACTCACAAATCCTTCGTGGGTAATGACCCGAACGCCCATTTTACAGAATACCTTAATGGCTGTTTCTACAAATAGTTCACCAGCAAACCGCCAATCATGTCCAATCACAATAAGTGGATTTTCTTTCTTTTTTTTGAGCCATTGTGCAGTGGCAAAAGCCACCCGGGCAACATTTTGTACCGTGAAATCTTGTGCGATAATTGCCCTCCAACCATCTGTTCCGAACCTAATCTTCTGCATACCTTTTTTTTTGGGTTGCAAATATACATTAAACATTTGCCGCATCCGAATCTGACAGGGGCGTACAATAAAAAAATACCCCGTTCAATCAATTCTTTTTAAACAATTAGGATTTCACAATTTTTTGCCATAACCAACTTTTAGAAAGTGGTACGAGCCACTCATGTAGTAATTTGAATTTTGTATCGACCAAATTATTAAAAAGAGGTGTATCTGTTTCGATGAATCCTTTTTCCAGTGCATATTTAACCTGCTGCATAGGTAGTTGTTCGGCTTTTCCTTCCACTAAAAAGGTGATATTGAGGCGATCAAAAAAATTAACCTGATATTGCCGCTCAAAACTTTTGATGACTCGAACCATGCCATCTGTGCTGCATCCTCCTACGGCATTCACATCTTCATCTGCCATAACCACCACAAATTGCTGAAAAAGTAACTGTGCCCAACCTTTGACATCCTGTCCATGTGATTTCCATTGAACATAAAAATTGTTTAATTGTTCATTGATTTCCAACACTTCCTGTTCCGAAAAAGGGCGATTACTTTGAAAAATCCATACCCTGGATTGATCGGAAAAGTCGGCAGGAACGATATCCCTGAGTTCCTGGCTGATTTGTATGATTGCGGACATGGATAATAAATTATAAATGAATCAAAGGTTTATAATTAAATAGTCCGTGAGATTATTTCTGCTAAATCAAGCGCTTGAATTTGCTCTTCTTTTTCTGCATTTTTGATACCATCACTGAGCATGGTCAGGCAGAAAGGACAGTTGCTGGCTACTACACTGGCACCGCTCTCCAAAACATCTTTTGTGCGCTCAATATTGATGCGCGATTCGCCGGGTTCATCCTCTTTAAACATTTGGGCACCACCGGCACCACAACATAAGCCATTGGTGCGGCATCTTTTTAACTCCACCAAATCGGCATCCAGGCTTTGAAGCACCTCCCGGGGAGCCTCGTAAATACCATTGGCCCGGCCTAAATAACAACTATCATGGTAGGTAATTTTTTTACCTTTAAACAAGGAACCATCTTTCATTTTAATTTTCCCCTCCTGAATCAACTGTTGTAAAAATACCGCATGTGAAATCACCTCATAAGTACCACCCAGTTCAGGGTATTCATTTTTCAAGGTATTAAAACAATGTGGACAGGTAGTAACAATTTTTTTTACCCCATACATATTCATGGTCTGAATATTATTATAGGCCATCATTTGAAATAAAAATTCATTCCCTGCTCTTCGGGCCGGATCACCGGTGCACATTTCTTCTTTCCCGAGGATAGCAAAAGAAATAC
Source organism: Chitinophagaceae bacterium (assembly GCA_036804585.1). Classification (GTDB taxonomy): domain Bacteria; phylum Bacteroidota; class Bacteroidia; order Chitinophagales; family Chitinophagaceae; genus OLB11. Next base: position 3,333 of record DAIRSC010000132.1, on the reverse strand, counting down.
CGGCATGATCAAGAATTTCCACGAACGACCGTGTTACGCGTTGAGCTCTCTGATCAAAACTACCGGCACATCCCACCCAAAACAATATTTCAGGTTGATTTCCTTCGGCTTGAAATTCGGCGTATGATTTAATGGGCATATTTTCAATTTAAAAGATGATAAAATTTGCTTTTGATAAAAAAATGAAATTTGTAAAGTTCCAACGAATTAATGGGCACTGACCCACGCATCACGGTCGTCCGGACTAAATTTCCACGGGGCCATGTTGTTTTCAATATTTCCAAACATCATATTCCATTCCTGTGGTGCATTACTCTCCTCCATCACCAAATTACGGCGTAATTGAAGAATAATATCCAAAGGACTGATACCCACCGGACATTCTTCAACGCAGGCATTACAAGTGGTGCAAGCCCTGAGTTCTTCTACCGTGATATAATCGTGTAATAAAGTTTTTCCGCTTTCGCTAATCTCTTTTTTCTGATTCACCAAACGACCGACTTCTTCAATCCTGTCGCGGGTATCCATCATGATTTTACGAGGCGATAATTTTTTACCGGTTTGATTGGCAGGACAAGCGGCACTGCATCGCCCACATTCCGTGCAACTGTATGAATCCATCAAATTTTTCCAACTCAAATCCAAAACATCGCGGGCACCAAATTTTGGAACCGCGGCTTCGGACTGAACGGGAGGAGCCAACTCAGGTTGCATCATGTAAAGGACTTCCTGTTGAATTTCCGGCATATTCGCCATTTTACCTTTTTCCTCAAGACGGGTATAATAGGCATTCGGGAATGCCAAAAGCACATGTAAATGTTTGGAATAAGGCAAGTAATTCATAAACACAAAAATGCCGATGATATGCAACCACCAACATGTTCTTTCCAATCCTATCAGAGCCGGTTCAGACCAGGAACTGAACAATGGGACAATCCACGATGAAATCCAAAACGATTCTGTACCCGGATAATGATCATTTCCAACGGCTTGTAAATTGAGATCGGCAGCATTCATGATTAAAAAAAGTGACATCAACACAATTTCGAATATCAGAATCAGATTCGCATCATTACGGGGCCATCCGGCACTTAACTCACCTTTGTTCAAACGCTGAACCTTAGTGATATTCCTGCGTATTAAAAAAATAACACAAGCAATAAGCACACTCAACGCAAGCAATTCAAATATGCCAATCAAAATAGGGTAAAGTCCGCCCAGGGTATTCACAAACAAACGATGCTTGCCTAAAACACCGTCCAGAATGATTTCGAGAATTTCAATATTGATGATGATAAAACCTGCATAAACAAACAAATGTAATACGGCAACAAGTGGATTTTTAAACATCTTCTTCTGGCCCAGGGCATTTAATATTAGATTGCGCCAACGTTCATTCGTTCGATCGTTTAAATTTTCATCCCGCCCCAGAAGGATATTACGCCGAATTTCCATAATTTTTTTCGTGAATAAATAGATGGCGGCAACAGAAATCAGCAGGAATAAAACTTGTTGAACGACTTGCATATCGGCTTGTTTGCGGTTGGCTACAAATGTAACTAAAAATCGTTGGCATCAAAACAACCAATCACTTCACTTTTTCCTATCGTGCAAAGGAAATCGTGTCAACAAAAAAAAACCTTCTATTTTTGTCAAAAGTTCCACTATGCCCGGAAGAACCCTCATTTTAAACCATGATGAAGCCCTGCTAAAACTTCGTCGGATTGCCTACGAAATTGTAGAAAACCACCTCGAAGAGAAAGAAATATACCTTTTGGGGATTCGTGACAGGGGATATGATATTGCCCACATGCTGAGAGAATTTGTGATTGAGATTTGTAAAATAAAAATTCATCTTATCGGGATTCAGATCGATAAAACAAACCCGGTACAATGTATGATTGAGGGCGATTTTCAGGCACATCAAAAAGTTTTGATTTTGGTAGATGATGTGGCCAACTCGGGGCGAACCGCATTGTATGCCATGCGTCCTTTATTAGCAGCCATTCCGGCAAAAATACAACTTGCAGTACTGGTAGATCGAAAACATAAATTATATCCTGTAACCTCCGACTATGTGGGCGTTCAAATAGCCACCAATCTCCATGAAAATATCATCGTGGAGTTGGATAAACAAAAACGGCTGAGTGCTTTTTTACGATAATGTAACTTTAGTTTTTTCTGATACACTATTGAATCAATATTCAGAATGACTGTTCCTTGAATTCTTCTACTCATTATGAAATCAATATCTTCGCAAGATGATTAGATTGAGACGCGTTACACTTTTTAGCATTTTTTTATTGTTGATTCAAGCCCAACTTTTTGCCCAGAGCGGTGTTATCCGTGGTACCATTAAAGATGCCATATCCAATGCCCCGATATCTTTGGCCATGGTGAGTGTTCAGGGCACAACTTTAGGTGCTAAAACCAATGATGAGGGGGAATTCGAAATCATCAACCTTCAACCGGGTTTGTATAATTTGGATATATCTTTTTTAGGATACAAGAAAAAGACTTTATTCGAAATCGCCGTAGACAACTCTAAACCTACTTTTGTCGAAATTCAATTAGAAAAAATTGCGAAAGAAGTCAAAGAAGTAAAAATAACCGGCCGTAAAGATAAAACCGAAGAAAGTCCGCTTTCCCTGCGAACCATTGGTGTGAATGAAATACAACGGAATCCGGGCGGAAATAGGGATATTAGTAAGGTGATACAGAGTTTACCCGGAGCCGGTTCCAATGTGGGTTTCCGAAACGATATCATCATTCGGGGAGGGGGACCCTCTGAGAATCGTTTTTACCTGGATGGCGTAGAAATTCCCAATATCAACCACTTTGCTACCCAAGGAGCTAATGGGGGACCGGTAGGTATCCTGAACGTTGATTTTTTACAGGATGTTGGTTACTACAGTGGTGCATTTCCGGCAAATCGAGGTAATACCTTAAGTTCGGTTTTCGAGTTTAAAATGAAAAATCCTCGTACCGATAGTTGGCATGGTGCTTTTACATTGGGAAGTAGTGATGTGGGTTTACGTGCCGAAGGTCCATTGAGCGCCAACAGTGGATTGATGCTCAGCGTGCGGCGTTCATATCTTCAATTTTTGTTTAAGGCCCTGGCTTTACCATTTTTGCCAACCTATAATGATGTACAAATCAAATACAAACACAACATTGACAAAAAGAATGAAATCACCTTTTTAATGTTAGGAGCCTATGATGTAGCTGTTTTAAATACCGGTGAAAATGAAACAGAATCACAGCGCTATATTTTAGATTACCTCCCGGAGCAAAAACAGTGGAATTATACGACAGGTCTTGTTTACAAACATT
>DAIRSC010000131.1:0-6717 GCA_036804585.1 Chitinophagaceae bacterium | reverse complement strand
AACCATAATTGCCCTCACATAACCCTGTCACGCTTATAGATGAAAAGATCCAATCAATGAATTTTAATGAGAATGTTTAGATATCAACTCGGGGAGGAATACCCAAATGGACAAAGTGATGGTAAAAAAACCTTGAATGATTGCTTTTAAGACTCCAAGGAACACATCCTTGGGTTAGCAGAATATTTCTCCTTTTAAATCGGTTTTATCATCATGTTAGTTCAAGTTCCCTGGCTCCTACCCCAAATAAATTCGTATGTTGCCTTCTTTAAACATTATCCATCCGCTAAGGCGAGTCGCTGTTTTTGATTTCGAGCAATCATAACGAGCATGATGGCTGCCACTTTTATTTTTCTGCGAATCGGGAATTGAACCGGCGTTTAACGCGAACCCTTTATTATGAGGTGGAATACGATTTAAAATCCAATCGCAAACAGGATCTTATGCCGAATCAAATTTTATTGAGAGGGGGTATTCTTTTTGTGGCTATCCTTTCCCGAAGATACCGACATTGGTTTTACTTCAGATTTTTTTGGGGAAGATTTTTATATCCCAAGGTATCAGTGGAAATCCCTTAAAGTATCTGTCCGGCAAAATAAATGCTTACTAACATTTGGCCGAAAAATCACACAAGCCCGCAGTTTATCTTATACCGGACATCCCGACAATGCCCTACCCGCCATATTCGACTCCAGTGGGAATACCCTGCTCTGCTTCCACGAAATGCGCATTAAATATGCCTTGCCCTTTAATGAACAAGCCCCTATAGATCGGAATGTGTTTAAATTATGGAAAGTAGTTTTACAGGCAGGAGACCCGCTCTGAATCAACTATGCGGGAAGTCTGGAATATATTCAACTGCCGATGTTGTTATACAACAGTCAAGATATACAGTTTAAAAAGACAACCCAAATATTACAAACCAATATGGAAATCATCCTATCCGATTTAGCACCCCGAGGCAATACTTTAAGAATTTTACTCTACCGAACGTCATTGACCTGAAATTTTTGAAGCAGTAAAGATATCTTTACAAACGGGTATGATAGAGATTGTTATCATTTGCATCATTGCATTCCTTACGGCTATTCTGACTTTCTTTTCAGGATTTGGATTGGGTACAATTTTATCACCGGTGATGATGTTATTTTTTCCGGTCGAAATTGCGGTCGCCCTTACCGGCGTAGTTCATTTCCTGAATAATTTGTTTAAACTATGGTTGGTGGGTAAAAAAGCAAATATTTCTACGGTGCTTCGGTTTGGCTTGCCTGCCATTGTCGCAGCATTTATTGGTGCATGGTTGCTGTTGCATATGAGTACATTGCCCATTGCATTTTCTTATCAATTGTGGAATCAGCAATTTGAGGTGAGCTATTTTAAAATAATCATGGCAACACTCCTCTTCTTTTTTGCACTCATGGATTTACTGCCCTATTTCGGCAAGATGGAATTTAGTCCGAAAATGATTATCCTGGGTGGTTTGATAACAGGATTTTTTGGAGGATTTTCTGGTCATCAGGGCGCTTTGCGTTCTGCTTTTCTCATTCGGTCCGGTTTACAAAAAGAAGCATTTATCGCAACGGGCGTGCTTGTTTCCAGCATGATTGATTTAACCCGGATTGGCGTTTATACGAAACGCCTGATGGATGTTAAACTGGAAGAATATTGGGTGCTGATTGTAGCAGCCAGTTTATCGGCCATGCTGGGTGCCGTTCTTGGAAACCGGCTCCTAAAAAAGGTCACCATGAAGTCGCTGCAATATTTGGTTGCTGTATTCCTCATTCTCATCGCGATTGCACTTGGTCTTGGCTGGTTATAATTGTCTGATCATACTTCTTTGTTCAGAACCCGAATACAGCATTCGGTTGCATGGACAAGGCTGATGCCTGTTGAACCCGGCTGAATGACTTAAAAAGGCTCAATACTCTTCAATGATCAATCCTGTTTTTCGCGAATACAAAAGTCTAAATTGGCATCGTTTATCCATGCACAAAACTTTGTACTCGTTCTAAAACTATTTGAGACCGTTGCAAAACGATCAAAAATAATTGGCTAAGCCATATGGCTTCAAATTTCTGCGTTACTTTGAATTTTTAACGATATCATGATCAACAAGATCACTCCATACTTAGGGCTTGCTGATTAGCATGAAAATAGTTGATTCCGGTACATGATGGAGTAATTTTCGTTCATTTAGATGCACAATGATTTTTCATATCACTTCAATAAGCTTGCAGTTTTTTTCTGATTTTCACTTCTCACATGCATCTTCAACTATAGCGTCATCGTCCAAGGGCTGTACCATAGTACTACCCCTCGAACGCCTCCTTGAATTTGAAGCACCTGAGAGATAATCAGCAAGCCCTACTTAAAAATTCAAAAAGCCTTGAACTTTTTTACCAAATGACTTTTGCAATGGTCTCAATGTGCAGGTTGTAAAAATACATGGATGAAGCAGGGCTCCTGCGTGAGGGATGGTCTTGGAAAGCCCGAACAGCCTTAGCTGTGAGGCTTGGAACAGACAGCCCGACCCCGCCTCAAAGCGGGGACACGCCTCAAAAAAATTTTAAGCAAGTAATTTTCGGAAAATCACACTGGCATTGTGACCACCGAAACCAAAAGTATTACTTAGAGCGGCGTTCACCTTTCTAGCCTGTGGTTTGTGGAAAGTGAAATTTAATTGAGCGTCCAGTTGCTCATCATCTGTGAAATGATTGATGGTAGGTGGTACCATATCGTGGTGAACGGATAAGATGGAAGCAATGGCCTCAATGGCCCCTGCAGCACCCAACAAATGACCCGTCATGGATTTTGTGGAACTGATATTGAGGTTGTAGGCATGATCGCCGAATACCTTTTGAATAGCAGTAACTTCTGCAATATCCCCCAAAGGTGTGGATGTTCCATGTACGTTGATATAGTCAATTTCACTCGCTTGCATTTGTGCATCTTCGAGTGCATTTTTCATGACCAACATCACGCCCAGTCCTTCGGGATGTGGAGCAGTAATATGATAAGCATCGGCGGAGCAAGCAGAACCAATTAATTCGGCATAATTTTTTGCACCACGTCGCTTGGCATGTTCGTACCCTTCCAAAACTATTGCACCACCGCCTTCGCCCAATACAAAACCATCACGGTCTTTATCGAATGGTCGGGAGGCTGTTTTGTAATGATCGTTATTTTCGCTCAGCGCCTTCATGGCATTGAAGCCACCTACTCCCGGCGGAGTAACAGCCGCTTCGGATCCACCACAAACAATCACATCTGCCTTCCCCAATCGAATAAAGTGAGAAGCGTCAATGAGGGCATGTGAAGATGAGGCGCAGGCACTTACCGTACAGAAGTTAGGACCTCTAACACCGTATTTCATGGAAATATGGCCTGAAGCAATATCTGAAATCATTTTGGGAATGAAAAAAGGATTGAAGCGTGGTGTTCCATCCCCGGAAAAAAATCCCTTCATTTCCTCATAAAAAGTACCAATTCCGCCAATTCCTGAAGCCCAGATCACACCGATGCGGTCCTTATTGAGTTCGGCTTCGATGAGTCCGGCATCTGCAACCGCCTGATCACTGCTAACGATGGCCAGTTGTGAAAAGCGATCGAGTTTTCGCGCTTCTTTTTTATCCAGAAAATCCTCCGGATTAAAATTTTTCACCTCACAAGCAAAACGTGTTTTAAACTTTTCTGCGTCAAATAAGGTAATAAAATCAGCGCCCGAAACGCCATTGGATAAGCCCTCCCAATATTCAGGAATGGTATTACCGATGGGTGTCAGGGCGCCGAGTCCTGTAACGACTACACGTTTTAATTCCATGCTGAGGTTACGGGATAATTATTTTGCGTATTCTTCGAGGTAAGTAACTGCTTGTCCCACTGTAGAGATTGTTTCAGCTTGCTCATCAGGAATTGAAATATTAAATTCTTTTTCGAATTCCATGATCAATTCAACGGTATCCAATGAATCAGCACCTAAATCGTTGGTAAAACTTGCTTCATGAACGACTTCTGCTTCGTCAACACCTAGTTTGTCAACGATAATTTTCTTAACACGAGCTGCGATATCTGACATTTTTAAAATATTTAGACTGCAAAAATATATTTTTTGTTGAATTGGTCAACTTTTATTCAGCATTTGTGGGTAAGCCCTGAATAACCATGGCGCTAAAGGCTGTGAATCAAGCCATAATCCTCGTTTTGCGTAGCGAGCCTCTTTTTCTTCGCGGGCAAATTGTGGGGCATTGTTGTACTCTTTAAAATGACAGGCCATTCCCAATTGGACCATTTGAAGATTGATATTGCGGTCGACAAAAAAAACAGTTCCAAGGATGCGTTGATTTTTATCTCTTTTTTCCCAAACTACCCGAACCATTTTTCCGGCAATGAGCGCTGCTAATGTATGTTTGGCTTTTTGGCCATAGGCTTGTTTTTTCCGGAGCATCGATATCCTTCATCCGAATTTTCTCTCTCAATGTTCCACCAATGAGTATTTCAAAAGTATCACCATCAATGATACGAATGACGCGACTATAAAGTTGATTTACGGCGGCATTTGAGATATTCAATGCCATCACCACGAAAGATAGAAAAAGAAAATTAAACTGTTTCATCAATCAGGCTTCACTCCAAACCCGTGTACCTTCACTGCAATTGGCACAGATATCAATATTTTTTCGGCCACTCATAAGTTGAGCACGAAACTGCCGGTAGGTATCACTTTGCCAGACTTCGCTGAAGGACATTTTTTTTAAATCACCCATTTGATGATTGGCATCCTTATCGAAACAACAAGGAACCACCAATCCATCCCAGCTGATGACACAGGCATGCCACAATTTCCAGCAATGATTTTCCAGGGCATTTTTAATGGAATAAGTACCATCCTCATTTTTTTTATAACGTGCATATTTATCAATTGTAGGAATAAGGGGGTTGCCATATTTTAAATCGTAAATCTGAGCAGATTTAAATCGCACATCATCCACGCCAATTTCTTTTGCAAGTCGCTGAACATCATCAATTTGATGCTCATTGGGTTTGACCACCAAAAACTGAAAAAAGACATAGGGTGTTTTTGAGCCTAATTGCTTTTTCCATTTTACAATATTTCGGGCGCCTTCCAGCACTTTTTCCAATTTACCGCCTACCCGATATTGTTGATAGACATCTTGGGTTGTTCCGTCGATGGAAATGATCAAGCGATCCAAACCACTCTCGATGGTGCGACGGGCATTATCGTCGTTCAAGTAATGGGCATTGGTACTGGTAGCGGTATATATTTTTTTAGAGGTGGCTTATTTCTCCATTTCCAAAAAGTCGGGATTGAGTTAAGGTTCACCCTGAAAATAAAAAATCAAATACATCAAATCCTGATGAAGTTCATCGATGGTTTTGGTGAAAAAATCTTTTTCAAGCATTCCGGTTGGTCGGGTGAAAGCCCTTAAACCACTGGGACATTCCGGACAGCGTAAATTACATGAAGTGGTGGGTTCAAATGCAATGGAAAATGGGAGCCCCCATTGAATAGGCTTACCTGTCCAACGGCTGATATAAAAGCTGCTTAAAACTTTTATTCCATTCAGAAATCGCCGGAAGCTTAGTTTTTGGAGCAGATTCAGTGAATCATTCAGGTTTACCGATGGCATGATGCCAGCAAATGTACGTGCAGGGCTGAGTTTCAAAAATTTCTTTTCAAGAAGATTGTCTACAGATCATTGAGTTTACATAGCAATACTTTTGTAGAATAATATTAAATTGGAGCTGCTGTTTAACGAGAAATCATCTGATATCATTGCATTTTGGGATGAATTGCGCTCATTTAAATGTACGGTAATTTTTTTTATATCTCCTCAATAGGCTCGCAGTTCATTTCTTGATTTTCACTGCTCACCGGCATCTTCAACTTGAGCGTCATAGCCCAAGTGCTGTCCCACACGTTCAGGACTATCCCATGATCGCTTCCCTGAATTTGAAGCGCCAGTGAAAAGGCCGGCAACCCCGAAATAATACATGATAAGAAAATCATCCGAGAAATCAGCAATAACATTCGAGGATGGAAAAAATATGCAGATCAATATAGCGTTCCGGCTAAATTAAGAGAAACCATTGCTCAAACCCATCAGTTTGCCCGATCCGGGCATCAAATAAGCCGGCACTGACCACTGGTCATTTTATGAAGCCTCTTAACCTATTTCATCGGTGCTTCAATGACGGAAAGCACAATTTCATCTACATTTGAAGATTCATTTTAGCTATGGCCACCAAAATATACAAACTCCTTTACCTCTTACTTTTTCCGCTAATCGGTTTTTCACAATCCGGCAATATCGAAGGAAAAGTGTTTGACACCTTGAATGTTAAACCGGTTGTTTTCGCATCAGTTTCCCTGATTCGTAAAGCAGACTCCATTTTAGTAAAAAGTTTGCGCACCGACCAACAAGGTAATTTCCAATTCAGCAAAATCAAGCCAGATAGATATATCCTGCTTATCGCACATAGCTCATTTGTTGACTTTGTGGATGATGTGGAATTAAAAGAAGGTGAATCCAGAAAAGACCTGGGGCAGTATAACCTTTATCAGCGTGGACAAATGCTTCGTGAAATTGTGATTAAAAATCAGGCCGGTATAAAAATAAAAGGAGATACACTCGAATTTCTGGCGGATAGTTTTAAAGTAAAGCAAGGCGCCATGGTAGAAGATCTGTTAAAAGTTCT
>DAIRSC010000130.1:0-6734 GCA_036804585.1 Chitinophagaceae bacterium | reverse complement strand
AATAAGCTTGCAGTTCATTTCTTGATTTTCACTTCTCACTGGCATCTTCAACTTTAGCGTCATCGTCCAAGGGGGCTATCTCGCATGTGCGGGACTATCCCATGAACACTTCCTTAATTTTGAAGCGCCAATCAGATAAGCATCAGCCCCTTTTTAAACTCAGTATGATTTTCTAATACCGAAGTGATATCTTTTATAGACCAATGTTCTTGATCTAAATAGCTATCACATCGGTATTTGCTCTCGTCCTGAAGACGAGATATGAACTGGTCTATCTACCAATTCAAAATGGCATGATTCGGGGTTACCGAGCAATTCCTTTACAAGCTTCGTTTACAGTACCTAGGTGCCTTGCTACTGCAAATTCATAGTTCAAGCGTAAACCGGACATGAGCCCAGGCCTGATGGAAGCGATACCCGCCTGGCAACCCCATGTTGTTTTGCAGTTGAGACCAAGGCGCGTATAAGCGGACAGCAGGTGGGGAGAAACAGCGTGTGCAGGTTGATGATCCTGCCAAATGATTAAAAGCTGTTATTATAACTTTGCGGCTCAGAGTATGCGACGTAATTTTACGCGGATGAGTCAATTTATAGAGGTTACCGGTGCGCGGGAACACAATTTAAAAAACATTGATGTACAAATACCTAAAAACAAACTAACGGTAATTACGGGAATTAGTGGGAGTGGTAAATCGTCCTTGGCTTTTGATACCATTCATGCAGAGGGACAGCGGAGATATATGGAAAGTTTTTCGGCTTATGCACGTCAATTTGTGGGCAGTATGGAAAGGCCTGACGTGGATAAAATAGATGGGCTATCGCCGGTTGTTGCGATTGAACAAAAAACCACCAATAAAAGTCCGCGATCAACGGTGGGAAAAGTGACGGAAATTTATGATTTTTTAAGATTATTGTTTGCCCGTGCCGGAGAAGCTTACAGTTACAATACCGGTAAAAAAATGGTTCGTTACTCCGAAGAGGAGATGGTGGAACATATTTTAGGTCATTTTAAAAATAAACGGATTGTATTATTGGCCCCCATCGTGAAAGGGCGCAAAGGACATTACCGTGAGTTGTTTGAACAATTTCGCAAACAGGGTTATCTAAGGGTGCGGGTGGATGGTGAACTCATGGAGCTGAAAGAAAAGATGCAAGTGGACCGTTATAAAATTCATGATATTGAAATCGTAATTGATCGATTGACCGCTGAAGCAGCTTCCAAACTTCGCATCATTGAAAGTTTACAAATAGCTTTAAAATTAGGGAAAGATCAGGTGTTGGTAGTGAACCACGATAAGCCCGATCAGTTTCAGTTATTGAGTAAACAATTGATGTGTTCGGATACGGGCATTTCCTATGATGAACCTTCGCCCAATGCCTTCTCATTTAATTCGCCTTATGGTGCCTGCCCGCATTGCAAAGGACTCGGAACTGTGTTTCAGATAGACCTTGATGCGGTGGTGCCGGACAAAACCTTAAGTATTGCTGATGGGGGCATTGCGCCTTTAGGACTTGCCCGTGATACCCATACCTTTTCGCAGGTTAAAGCATTAGCCAGTAAATACAAATTTGATATTCATACGCCCATACAGCAGATTCCGGCAAGAGCCATGAACATGCTTTTATACGGCAGTGAAACCGAAAGGCTGGAATTGGATGTTGAATTTGAAGAAGGCACACAAGTATATCAAAGTCAATTTGAAGGTATTGTGAATATGGTGATTCGATGGTTTCATGATACGGGAAGTGATTATGTAAAACAATGGGCCGAAAAATTTATGATTATTCGTGATTGCCCGGTATGTGATGGCAGCAGATTGCGCAAAGAGAGTTTATGGTTTAAAATAGATCAAAAAAACATTTCGGAATTAAACCGGTTTAACCTGAATGAATTGCAACAATGGTTTAAAGGTATTGAAAAACGATTGAACAAAAAACAACAAATGATTGCCGGGGAGATTGTGAAAGAGATTAATGAACGAATAGACTTTTTGCTGCAGGTAGGACTTGACTATCTGACCCTGAATCGAAGTTCGAGATCGTTGAGCGGCGGTGAAAGTCAGCGAATACGCCTGGCTACACAAATAGGCAGTAAACTTAAAGGCATTACGTATATTTTGGATGAACCCAGTATCGGATTGCACCAACGTGATAATGAGAAACTCATTCGGGCCTTACAGGAATTGAGAGATGTGGGTAATACGGTAATTGTGGTTGAGCACGATAAAGATATTATGTTGCAGGCTGATCATTTGATTGATATAGGGCCGGGTGCGGGTCGACACGGCGGACATATTGTAAGCGAAGGCAATCCGAAAAAATTTATCAAACAAAAAACACCTACAGCAGGATATTTAAGTGGAAGACTGCGAATAGAACTTCCGGAAAAAAGGCGCAGCGGAAATGGACAAGCATTGATGCTGAAAGGTGCAAGTGGAAACAACCTGAAGATTGTAGATGTAGCATTTCCATTAGGGATCTTGATAGGTGTGACCGGTGTTTCGGGCAGTGGAAAATCCACCCTGATTACTGAAACTTTTTATCCGATACTAGCCTATCATGTATACCACAGCAAATCACAGGCATTGCCATATAAGAGCATTAAAGGCCTGGAACATATCGATAAGGTGATAGAAATTGACCAATCACCTATCGGACGTACACCACGCAGTAACCCGGCTACCTATTGCGGATTTTTTAATGATGTAAGACAATTGTTTGCCATCATTCCCGAAGCGAAAATCAGGGGTTACAAACCGGGGCGATTTTCATTTAATGTTAAAGGCGGGCGATGTGAAACCTGCGAGGGCGCTGGCGTGAAAACCATTGAAATGAATTTTTTACCGGATGTGCATGTGCATTGTGAACGTTGCAATGGAAAACGATTTAACCGCGAAACATTGGAAATTAAATACCGCGGAAAATCAATTTCTGATGTACTTGAAATGACGGTGAGTGAAGCCTCTGAATTTTTTAAAGCTATGCCCTCACTTTATCGAAAAATCAAAACCCTTGAAGATGTTGGGCTGGGTTACATTACATTGGGACAGAGTGCGGTAACTCTGAGTGGTGGTGAAGCACAACGGGTGAAACTGGCTACAGAATTGGCTAAAAAAGACACAGGAAAAACATTTTATATCCTGGATGAACCGACTACAGGACTTCATTTTCAGGATGTGAATATGTTATTACAGGTATTACACAAACTGGTTGATCGGGGCAATTCGGTGCTGGTGATTGAGCACAATATGGATGTCATTAAATCATGTGATTACCTGATTGATTTAGGACCTGAAGGCGGCAGTGGAGGCGGAGAAATTGTTGCGACGGGTACGCCTGAAGAAGTGGCTAAACATAAAAGAAGTCTGACAGGTCGTTTTCTCAAACAAGAGTTAAGTATCAAATAATCCCATCCAAAATTAATTGTGAGAAAAAAAATTTTATTCAAAATTAATCGTAATATTGCAATATATCAATTTTAGATGGGCGCTACTAAAACCGATTCCTTCAGCGATAAACAATTAAAAATCGCCGCCATCAGCAAAGCTATGGGGCACCCGGCTCGTATTGCCATATTGGAACTTTTGCTTAAAAGTCCCTCATGCATTTGTGGGGATATCGTAGAAAAATTACCGCTTGCCCAGGCCACTGTTTCCCAACATATCCGTGAACTCAAAGAAGCGGGATTGATTAAAGGTCGGATTAGTGGCACAGCCATTTGTTATTGTTTGGAAGAAAAAACTCTTGAATGCCTTAGCGCTTTCATAAACCGGGCATTGGAAAAAATAGATCATATAAAATCATCTTGTTGTTCATAACCATTTAAAATAAACATATCATGCTACTCTCAGAATTTAAAAATATCCTTAAACAATCTGCTCACTTAAATTTTAGCTTAGACAACGGGGAAGCCATTCCAGCCCATTTTCATATCACCGAAGCCGGACTTGTGCACAAACATTTTATCGATTGCGGTGGTACGGTGAGAAAAGAGTCAAGAATATCTTTTCAGATTTGGTATGCCAATGACACTGACCATCGTTTGGAAGCTTCTAAACTTCTGCAAATTATTGACATCGCCGAAAAAGAATTACTGCTAGAAGATTTTCCGGTTGAAATTGAATACCAACAAAATACCATTGGACGATTTAAGTTATCATATCAGTCGAATCAGTTTGTGCTTGAAAATATCTTTACCGATTGTTTGGCATCAGACAAATGCGGAATACCGGTCGATAAAATGAAAGTAAATTTATCGACATTGAGACAAGAAAGTGCTTGCTGCACACCGAATAGTGGTTGTTGCAATTAAGCAGGAGCTGCTGGTTATCTCACTCTGGCGCTTTAAATTTAAGGAAGCGTTCATGGGATACTTCTATTATACGCCCTTTGACGATGACGCGGAATTTGAAGATACAAGTCAGCAGTAAAAATCAAAAAATGAACTGAAAGCTTATTGAAGTAGTTTGACAAATTACCTAGTATTTAAAATAGCGAAATTCACCCCTGAATGTACTGATATCAAATGCTTTCACGTTAACCAGCAGCCCCTACGTAAACAAGTCGGCTTAATTCGAATTGCGCAAATACTTGGTAAGAACCACGATGGTACTGCCTTCGATTTTACATTCTTTCTGTTCTGCATTATCGGACACCGATCTGATTTTCGGAACCTTGGTACCTTTTAGGCCGATAAAATTGGCTCCTTTCACATTGAGGTTTTCGGTCAACAAAATTGTATCGCTGGCATAGGGCAGAACCCCATAAACATCCATATGAATGATACAATCTACTTCGGCGGCGTCTTCCGATTGTGCCCATGACATTTTTGACTCATCCAAATATCCTACATCGAGGGCTTCTGCAGCCCGTGCTTCCATTGAGAGTTGATTCATTAATTTATAAGCCGTGACTTTAACGTCAGGCACTTCGCTCCAGATGGAACCAATTGGATTAAGGAAATAATGAGCACCACCTCGTTTTTTATTCGAGAAATTGTCGACATACATCACAAATTCGGGCATAATGTTCATCGGAATCCACGAATAGGGTCGGCACAGCAAAAGCTTGTAAAAAATCAGAAGTTGCAGCGCTAATTTCGAAAGCTCCAGCAGTCATCTCTTTCAAAGTATTCGAAATTGACATGGCGTCAAGATAGAAAATGACGGGTATAAAATGGGTATTGAGTAAAAAGAAATTAGTAATCATGCCTCAATAGAATTAACCGATTGGGCAAGATTTGGGAACACATTCTTTTTCAATATTGGAATCTTCCTCAATCTCCTTTCATAAAAAGCTCCTTTCTGATAGGGACGCCCTGCTGTGAGAATATCATTAAATACATGCCAGAAGGATATTGTGCAAAGGGGATTTGTTGCAAGGTTTGATGGATGGGCTGCTGAAAAATTAAACGACCATACTGATCGTAGCAAGAACACGTCAAATGATTTAAAGGGAGATTCAAACAATTTATAAAAATATTATCCTGAATGGGGTTGGGAAACAAAACGCTATTCAACACAGAATATTCATCGTCAAGGGAACTCGGGGAACAAGGCTGAACGGCATTAAATAAGTGCTGCAAACTATCAATGGGCTCAACCCCGCTACCGGCGCTGGTTTTTACGGTCAACTTTAAAGATGGTTGCCCATAAGGGTCACCAGGATTAGCCACTTGCAAAAAAGCAAATAAAGAAGACGTGTTGTTATTTAAACAGCGGGTATCGGCACCCGGTACATTGGCCCCTTGCATAGCAGCCATAATACGACAAGCAAGATTTCCGGGGGTATTTCGGAAACGGGCTTCCATACTATCCAGAATTTCTTGTCCTTTGAGAATATTACCTTGTATGGCATAATACATTCCTTGTATGCTTCCGTTTACATGATTTTTATAATCGATACAGCTATTTCCGGAATGAGAGGCAGAAGAAGCCTGCATGCCCTGAAAACCAACTATACCATATTGTTTGAACTCCGGATTGTTGACGGCATCATTCGTTACTAGCCAGGAGATGATTTGTGCCGGACTATCCCCTGCCCGCATGCGAGCTCTTGCATTATCCTGATTGGCTTGAATAAAATACGATTGGGTATTCACGGCACCGGTATCGGGCAATAAATCGGATAAAAATGCCGGGTCTGAAATGCCGGCAAAATTCAAATCCAAACATGAAGCACCAGCGGCACCCACTTGCCTGCTAACCGAATCCAGTGCGACAATCGAAAAAGTATCCTGGGCCCATAGTCGGCCCTGATACAGAAAAGACAACAGGAATAAGATTATAAATTTCTGCATAGCGTTACAGATTTAAATGAAACTTAAAGATATCATTTATTGTTTAAAATTTGTAAGACATTGAATAAGTGAGATGGGATTATTTTTAAGCGATGGAAGCTTGATCTGACATTCTATCTATATCATTCTCTTTTCACAAAATTGCATGACCGATTCTTCAGGAAAATTCATTTTTGATAAAAAAAGTCCCAAATATTGCTTAAAAAAATCAGGATTCTTATTCATCGCGCTCGCTCTTCGCATTCACGCTGATTTATTCAGAAGCTCTAGGGAAGAACTTAGAAACACATTTTACTATAGAGAAAAACAGAAGGATAGAGAAGAAAAAAAATCAGAGTTCGTACTCATCGCTTTCGCTCTTCGCACTCACTCTGATTTTTTGTGGAGGATAACGGGGTCGAACCGATGACCTCTTGCATGCCATGCAAGCGCTCTA
>DAIRSC010000129.1:0-6751 GCA_036804585.1 Chitinophagaceae bacterium | reverse complement strand
AAACCGCTTCATGAAATTTTTGATACGATGGGCCAATAATTAAAGGAATTCGGTAAATCACCGGCTCAAGGGTATTGTGAAGTCCGCGGCCAAAACCACCGCCCACATAAGCAAAATGTGCAAATCGATACAATCTGGAAAGCATCCCCATATGATCCAAAATCATCACCCGCTCACCCTGATTCCTAAATGCCGAATATTTCACACAGGATTCCTTTATCCAACTAATATCAAAATGGGTTGGTTCATGCGGTACAATCAGTACTTTAAAATTTTTTGGGAGATGAGTCAAGATGGATTGAATCACATCTACATCCCGGGCCCATACACTGCCGGCAATAAAAAGTGGCTGAGCATTGATAAATTGTTCCAGAATCTCATTTTCAAAAGGTACCTGGCTCAAAGCGAATACCCGGTCGAGGCGGGTATCACCGGCAAGAGAAAACGAATGAGCCCCTAATTTTCGAAGCAAATCAACACTGCGTTGATCCTGAACAAACAGGTGACTAAATCCTAATAATGCTTTTCTGAATAAGCCTCCATAGGGCCGAAAAAAAATCTGTTCCGGCCGAAAAATGCTGCTGATAAGTATCGAAGGAATTTTTCTTTTCTGAATTTCAAACAAAAAATTTAACCAGAATTCATATTTGATGATAAATACACACCGAGGCTGTATCGTTTTCAAAAAATCACGGACATCCGTAATGCGGTCTGCCGGTAAATAACAGCGTTTCCAATCCGGAAACAATCGTGCGGCATATTCATATCCTGAAGAAGAATAAAAACTGACTAAAAATGGAAGTGAATGTTTTTGAATCATCCATTGAATCACCGGCACGGCTTGTTCAAATTCACCAACAGAGGCGCAATGAAATAACACCGGCCTCTCATCTGTTTTGAATATATGCTTTAAATCGACTTTCTGATTCTTTCTGCCCCTCAGAATTTTTGCTGTTTTGTTGGAAAAAGCCGCATGAATTCTGAATGCAAAGTCGAATAGTCCAATCCCAATATGATACAGAGTTCGTGAAAACTCAATAGTAAGTTTCTTCAGCATCTTTACGATAAATAGGAACAGTCCATCCAAATTTAAAACCTACCATGAGATCATTTCTTCCTCCTGAATCCGGGCGCGCAAGGTCGTAGAGATAATCGCGCCTTCCCTGTTTAAATCCCCACACAAAATTAAACCCGACATGAAAGTTCATGAGTTTGTTTTTGGCATGGTACATATATCCTAAAAAATCTTCGATAAATAATCCGTTGGTCAACCGGTCATACCCTTTTTTGTATTCATCACGCAACTGAGGAAAAGCATTATCACGGTCGAAAATATTAATTTTATACTGCATAAAACCCATCGACAAAATGGTGGTGAGCCCTGAATTCGGGTTGATAGCCAGAACAGGAAAAACTTTCCCAAATTGTAATCCACCCATATAACCTCTTTGAAATAATCCGACATTTAGTAAGTCGCCATTTTGGCTTATGACGGCCCCTTGATTGGTTTTCAGGTTAATCATCAAACTATCTTCCCGCATTCTATTTCCTGTAATAAAATCAAATTTTGCACCGAATATCCAGTTCTTTTTCGTTTTAATTTTAATCCCGGCACCGATTCGATAACTGGTTCCAAATCGTTTCGCCAAATCGCCCCCCGGAAAATCTACACTGCCTAAGACATCCAAATTCCAGATTTTATCAGTCCCGGTTGAAACATCTTCACCACTCGGCATAGCGGGTTCCTGATCCTGTGCTAATGACCAAAAGGGCATCAAAATCATCAACCATAAAAAAACAACTCCTGATTTTATCGGCATACCTATTTATTACAATTGTAAAGTTGCAGTAAAGCCCTGAATATACAATAATTCATGTACTGATTTAGTTATATTTGCGCCCAATTTATTCATACGTATGGCAAATTTACAAATGGTTGATCTGAAAAGGCAATATCTAAAAATCAAGGATGAAGTTGATCAGGCCATTCAAACAGTGATTGATACAACGGCATTCATCAATGGCCCGCAGGTCAAACAATTTGCAAATGCACTTGAAACCTATCTGCAAGTAAAACATGTCATCCCCTGTGCCAATGGAACTGATGCCTTACAAATTGCCATGATGGCTCTGGGCCTGAAACCCGGCGATGAAGTCATTACGCCCTCCTTTACCTATATAGCGACCGTTGAAGTGGTCGGTTTATTAGGCCTTAAACCCGTATTCTGCGAAGTTGATCCTAAAACCTTTACTATGGATCCTGCATCGCTTGAAGCAATGATCACTCCTCAAACCAAAGCCATTGTACCTGTGCATTTGTATGGGCAGTCTGCCAAAATGGATGAAATTATGGCCATAGCCAAAAAATATCAGCTTTTTGTGATTGAAGACAATGCGCAGGGAATGGGTGGTTATTATACCGGTCAGGATGGAATACGTCGAGCCAATGGAACAATTGGAAATATCGGTTCAACCTCCTTTTTCCCTTCAAAAAATTTGGGCTGTTACGGCGATGGTGGTGCATTATATACGAATGATGATGCCCTTGCCGAAAAAATACGGATGGTTGCCAACCATGGTCAGCGACAGAAATATGTGCATGAAATGATTGGATGTAATTCCAGACTGGATACGATACAGGCCGCTATTTTGTTGGTGAAATTAAAACACCTTGATACCTATTGTGCGGCTCGTCGAGATGTAGCCCATTTTTACAATCAGTTTTTCACCGATCATCCAAATATCGAAATCCCTTATGAAGCACCCAATGCCTATCATGTTTACCATCAATATACGTTGAAATTAAACGGTGTGAATAGAGATCAGATTAAAAAGAAATTGGAAGAAAAAGGGATACCCACTATGATCTATTATCCTATTCCGGCGCATCGGCAAAAAATGTTTGAAGCTTTTGATATGGGTAATTTGGAAATGAAAAATACAGATGAACTGACAGCACAGGTCATTTCACTTCCGATTCATACTGAAATGCAGGAAGATGAACTAAACTATATTGCTGAAAACTTTTTGAGCATTGTGAACGAACTGGCTGTCCAAAAAACTAAAGCGGCCTTAAACGTATAATATATATTAAGATGAAAATTGCAGTCGTTGGTACCGGATATGTCGGACTGGTTTCGGGAACTTGTTTTGCCGAATCCGGCAATCAGGTCATTTGTGTAGATATTAATGTCGAAAAAGTAAATCGGCTTAAAGATGGAGAAATTGTTATATACGAACCTGGCCTGGAAGTGTTATTTCAGCGTAATTTAAAAGAAGGGCGTCTCCATTTTACGACGGATTTAAAAGATGCCTTGCTCAAATCCGAATTAATTTTCCTGGCTCTCCCCACCCCACCGGGCGAAGATGGAAGTGCGGATCTGAGTTATGTTTTGGGCGTAGCCAAGGAAATAGGAAAGATTCTGAAGGAACACCCTCAGTATAAAGTAATTATTAATAAAAGTACAGTGCCTGTTGGAACGGCGGAAAAAGTACACCAGGCGATTCTTGAAAATTATCAGGGAGAGTTTGATGTGGTGAGCAATCCGGAATTTTTACGTGAAGGTGTGGCCGTTGATGATTTTATGAAACCGGACCGGGTTGTGGTTGGATGTAGTTCAGAGCGTGCCAAAAAATTGATGCAACAATTGTATGCGCCTTTTGTACGTCAGGGAAATCCGATTTACTTTATGGACGAACGAAGTGCGGAGATTACCAAATATGCTGCCAACTCCTATCTCGCAATGCGTATTACTTTTATGAATGAATTGGCAAATCTGTGTGAAAGAGTGGGCGCAGATGTTGAAACTGTTCGGGTTGGAATGGGAAGTGATAATCGAATTGGGAAACGATTTTTATTTCCCGGAATCGGATATGGTGGAAGTTGTTTCCCGAAGGATGTTCAGGCGCTGGTACAAACATCCCAACAACATCAATATCCATATTCCTTACTTCAATCGGTGATTCAAGTAAATGATGCCCAAAAACTCATCTTAGCCGATAAAATTTTGTCACATTTCGGTTCATTGGCCGGAAAAAAAATCAGTATTTGGGGATTGGCATTTAAACCAAACACCGATGATATTCGCGAAGCGCCGGCATTGTATATCATTCCAAAATTGGTGGAAGCTGGTGCCGAGGTTCATTGTTATGATCCGGAAGGTATGAAAAATACCAAATTGCATTTTGAACAAAACCATGCTTCAATTTGCGATAAAATTCATTTCTCTGACAACGCCTATGATGTTTTGCAGGATAGTGACGCACTGGCCATTTGTACCGAATGGAGTATTTTCCGCACACCTGATTTTGAAGAAATGACGAAACGTTTAAAATCCAAAGTCATATTTGATGGCAGGAATTTATTTGAACCAACAGAAATGAAAGAACTAGGTTATTATTACAATTCGATTGGTCGCCAAACGATTCAAGCGAACCAGCATT
Organism: Chitinophagaceae bacterium; assembly: GCA_036804585.1. GTDB lineage: Bacteria > Bacteroidota > Bacteroidia > Chitinophagales > Chitinophagaceae > OLB11. Next base: position 2,308 of record DAIRSC010000129.1, on the reverse strand, counting down.
AATCGATAAATATGAAAAGAGTTTTAATTACAGGTGGAGCCGGATTTTTGGGATCCCATTTATGCGATCGGTTTATTAAAGAAGGTTATTACGTGATTGCTATGGACAACCTGATTACAGTGAATCTCAAAAACATTGAACATCTTTTCAAACATCCAAATTTCGAATACCATCATCATGATGTAAGCAAGTTCGTTTTTGTGCCGGGCGATCTGCATTATATTCTCCATTTTGCATCTCCCGCCAGCCCCATCGATTATTTGAAGATGCCCATTCAAACTTTAAAAGTGGGTTCATTGGGAACGCATAATTTGCTTGGACTGGCAAAACAAAAAAATGCCCGCATGCTGATTGCCTCAACTTCGGAAGTTTACGGAGATCCGCTGGTTCATCCGCAAAACGAAGAATACTGGGGCAATGTAAACCCTATTGGACCAAGGGGTGTTTATGATGAAGCCAAACGTTTTCAGGAAGCGATTACGATGGCCTATCATAATTTTCATGGATTGGAAACACGTATTGTTCGGATCTTTAATACGTATGGTCCGCGGATGCGACTGGATGATGGACGTGCGCTGCCGGCATTTATGAGTCAGGCGTTGCGAGGGGAAGATATTACGGTTTTTGGAGATGGTAGTCAAACCCGTTCATTTTGTTATGTCGATGATTTGGTTGAGGGTATCTACCGCTTGTTGCTAAGCGATTATGCCCTACCGGTAAATATTGGCAATCCGAACGAAATCTCCTTAAAAGAATTTGCAGAAGAAGTGCAACGTTTAACAGGAACGAATAGCCAAATCATTTATCAGCCACTTCCGCAAGATGATCCTAAACAACGCCAACCCGACATCAGCAAAGCCAAAAATATTTTAAATTGGGAACCGAAAGTGGATCGGGCTGAGGGTTTAAAAGTAACTTTAAAATATTTTAAACAAACCTTATTGTTGGATTAATCTCCTGGTTGTTTCTTAAAAGGGGGGAATGTAAGATTAAATATAATTTCACAGCTTATGCAAATGATACAAGTCGCCAGTATTAAATCCGTTCATGGAGTTCGCGGCGATTTGGTGATTGCGCATCAGATTACCCAAAAGGCTGCTCTGCAAGTGGGTGATGCTTTATTGATCGAATTATTACCCGGTAGTCGTATCCCCTTTTTTATTGATCAAATTCGGGATACAGCCGAAGGAGAATGGCTGGTTCATTTTGAAGAAATACAATCAAGAGAGGAAGCGCGTGATTTACTCAATAAAGACTGTTATCTCATCAACACAAAAAACCTTCCATTGGCAAAAACGCATAGTTGGAAAGAAGTATTAGGGTATCTGGTCATGGATCAGGATGACAAACCAATCGCTCCAATTCAGGATATATTGAGTCATGGCGCTATATTTTTAGCAGAAGTAATCTTTGAACAAAAAATAGTGACGATTCCCTTAAATGAAAATTTAGTCTTGCATAAGAATGAAGATCAGAAGATTTTAAAAATGGAAATTCCAGCAGGATTATTGGATCTATAAAATGGATGTATGCGAATAGATATTATTACTGTGATGCCTGAGCTCCTTGAAAGTCCTTTCAAACATTCGATGATGAAAAGGGCACAAGAAAAAGGCCTATTAGAAATACATGTTCATCAATTACGTCAGTTTGCCATCAACAAATATGGGCAAGTCGACGATACGCAATTTGGTGGTGGTGCCGGGATGGTAATAATGTGCGAACCGCTAGAGAAGGCCATCGAAAGTTTAAAAACAAAACGTACCTATGATCAGATCATTTATTTAACCCCGGATGGAAAAACATTGAATCAGCAAACATGTAACCGCCTTTCATTGTGTGAAAACCTCATGATGATATGCGGGCATTATAAGGGCATTGACCAGCGTATTCGGGATGTGTATGTTACCGAAGAAATATCTATAGGCGATTATGTGATGAGTGGCGGAGAACTAGCTGCAGCAGTGCTTGTCGATTGTATCGGTCGTTTAATTCCGGGTGTATTAAATGATGAAACCTCTGCATTGACCGACTCACATCAGGATGGACTTCTTGCCCCCCCGGTTTATACAAGGCCTGCTGAATGGCGTGGAATAAAAGTTCCGTATGTTCTTTTAAGTTGCCACTTTAAAAATATTGAAGAATGGCGACAAGAAGAAGCGCTAAAACGCACGGAAGAAAGACGTCCGGATTTATTGCGTTGATGGAAGGTCTGTAAATGTATTCGGTTCAACCCGGTGTGGACGGAACTGAGGTGGAGGTACTCGGAATAATAGGAGAAGAGCTATTAGTTTTAGGGAAGAGTGCG
>DAIRSC010000128.1:0-6774 GCA_036804585.1 Chitinophagaceae bacterium | reverse complement strand
GGGGATTTTTCAATCTGACCAAAAAATTGTTGGCGGTATTTATATGCTCTTATTGTCTGACCGTAGCGCCCCCATGGAAATATTATTGCGAAATGGAGACCAGTTTTCCATAGATGTAAAAAAATCAGATATATACAATTCGGCAAAATTTAGTGGTCAGTCAGAAAATGAGGCCTTTTACGAGTATCAGCGTTTTTTGGTGAATTATGGCAGTGAGTACCAAAAAATTGAAGCCAAACTGGCCAATTGCAAAACCAAAACAGATTCAAACACGGTCTACAAACAATTAAAAGTAAAGGGCAAGGAACTGTCTGATTATCGGGCTGCTGTCATTAAAAAAAATCCGGGGGGCTTTATGGCTGCTTTGTTTAATGCAGTGGACGAACCGGAAATTCCGGAAGAACTTCCGATGAAAGCAGATGGTACGCGTGATTCCAGCTATCCACGGGTGTTTTATAAGAGCCACTATTGGGATAAATATAATTTTCAGGACGACCGATTGATCTACTCCCCCATTTACGAGCGTAAGTTGGATAACTATTTAACACGTCTCGTTATTCCTGTTCCGGATTCCGTGCAGGAAGAGAGTGATAAACTACTCAAAAAAGCCGAAGGAACAACCGAAACCTTTAAATACACTTTGTGGTATTTAACCCGCTGGACCGAAACGAGTAAGATTATGGGCATGGATCAGGCATTTGTATATCTGGTCGAAAACTATTACATGAAGGGCAAAGCAACCTGGGTAGATTCTGCACAACTGGAAAAATATATCAAGCGTGCTAAGGATTTAGCTCCAAACATGATTGGGCAGCCAGCAATGGATTTAAAAATGTTGGATACCTCTGCTACCAAAGAAATCAAACTGAGTTCGGTGCAGGCAGATTATACGATATTGATTTTCTGGTCGCCCGATTGTGGGCATTGCAAGAAGGAGATTCCCCAGTTTGATTCACTTTATAAAGCGGCGTTGAAAAAATACAATGTCAAAATATATGCGGTGGATGCAGACCTGGAAACAGACAAATGGAAGGCCTTTATTCGGGAAAAAAACCTGGGAGAAGGTTGGATTCACGTTCATGACCCGAATCGCCAGTCGAATTTCCGGGCTTTCTATGATGTTTACAGTACACCTACATTATATTTGCTCGACGATAAAAAGGTCATTCGGGGTAAACGCATTGATCACAACAATGTATTGGGCCTGATAGAATGGCTGGAAAAAAAGAAAAAGGACAAAAAATAAATCCAGATATAGAATGATAAGAAAAAAGGTATTCATACTGATGACGGCAACCTTGATGCTGACTGCCTATCAATTGTTTGCACAAAAGAAAGCCTCAGATCCCGTGCTGTTTACCTATGGCGGAAAACCGGTGAACAAATCGGAATTTCTGAGGATGTACACTAAAAATATCAATAATCAGAAGCCTGATTTCAGCGAAAAGGCCCTGAAAGAGTATTTAACCCTTTACAGCCGGTTTAAAATGAAAGTGTCTGAAGCTGAATCTCTTCGAATGGATACTTTACCGGGTATTCAGGCGGAATTAGGTGGATACAAAAAACAATTGGCTAAAACCTATCTCACCGACAAAGAAGTAACTGACAAACTGGTGAAAGAAGCCTATGATCGAATGAAGAAAGATGTGCGTGTGGCTCATATCCTGATAGGAACACCGCGTGGTTCTGATGATACTTTGGCGGCTTATAAAAAAGCAGATAGTTTGTACAATGTTTTAACCGCAGGAGCTGATTTTGCAAATCTGGCAAAATCAGTCAGTGAAGACAAACAATCTTCTGTAAATGGAGGTGATATTGGATTTATAACAGCTATGCAGGTTGTTTATCCTTTCGAAACAGAAGCCTATCAAACACCCATAGGCAAATTTTCGAAACCCGTACGTACCTTATATGGTTATCATATCATCAAAAAATTAGATGAACGCGCTGCCCGCGGTGAAATTCAGGTTTCGCAAATCATGGTCGGGGTGCAAAAGAGCGCCGGTAAAGAAGGAGAAGCTAAATCCAAGAACCGTATTGATTCAGTTTTGGTCATGCTCAAAAAAGGAGAGAAATTTGAATCATTGGTAGAAAAATACTCAGAAGATAAATTTTCGAAAAACACTCAGGGTACATTGGCTTCCTTTGCAGTGGGACAAATGGTTCCTGAATTTGAAGATGCTGCTTTTGGATTGAAGAACCCTGGGGATATGACGGAACCTGTGCGCACGGAATTTGGTTACCATATCATTCGCCTGATTAAAAAGACGCCTGTTCGTCCTTTTGATACCATCAAAACAGAATTAACACGCAAAGTGGAAAAAGATGGTCGTATTGACATTGCACGTCGTTTATACACAGAGAAAATTAAGCAAAAAGTCAATTTTAAAGAAGATGTCAGCGCGTTGGAGGAATTGATTGCTGCTATTCCGGATACCAATTTACGAAACGGATTATTTAACGCAAGCGATTATAAACGCTTCAACAAAAGAATTTTTGAAATGACCGGAGTAACTTTTACTCAGTCGGATTTCGCAAATTATATTGAGCAGTATACTAAAGGAAAGATTTATGGACAAAAAGAAAGTACACTTCGTTCATTGTACAAAAACTATACAGACAAAGCAATTTACGATTTTCAGGAAAATAAACTATTGGATGAAAATGAAGAGTACCGCAATCTGTTGACTGAATATCGGGATGGAATAATGTTGTTTGAGCTGACAGATAAAACGGTTTGGAGCAAAGCTTCTATTGATACCACAGGCTTGCAACAATTCTATGAAAAAAACAAAGAAAAATACATTTGGCAACCGGCCATCAAAGGGGTAGTTTATAAAACAGTTGATGAGTCATACGCCAAGAAATTGGTGATGGAATTAAATAATCCCAATAATAAAACCCCGGATGAAGTGGCTAAAGCAGTAAATGGTGACGGTTCTCAGGGTTTTGTTACCTTTGAATCCGGCAAGTATGAAAAATCAAGATTCCCGGTTGGCACCAAACTTGTAGCGGGTAAACATGCAGCATACTTTAAAAATAAAGATGAATCATATACCCTCGTGGATGTGAAAGAAGTTTTTGATACACCAACCCAAAAAACCTTGAGTGAAGCGAAGGGGTATGTTGTATCAGAATATCAGGAATATCTGGAGAAACAATGGCTGGCTGAATTGGAAAATAAGTATCCGGTTGTTGTGAATCAGGAAACCCTGAAAGCCATGATTCGATAATTAAAATAATTCTATTCAAAAAGCCGTATTCATTTGATTGCGGCTTTTTAATTCCCAATAAGCTCATTTTGTTGCGTCTCTCGTTCAAAATGACAGCGGTCTAAATCTTGGTTTAACTTTCCTTTTCGTTTTTTTTAACGCATGAATAATTTTTCAGTTTTATAAGGGGGATATTTTTGAAAAAAAATCAAACATCATGAAATACCAGTTACTTATTCCATTCGGATTGTGTGGTGTCTTATTCAGTCCACATATACATGCTCAAGATCAAATAGAAAAAAAGCGCAAAACCGAAACCATTATTATTGATGGGGATAAAAAGGAGGGGAATACGACCATAGAGATTAAGGACGGCGAAGTATTTATCGATGGTAAAAAATTGGATCAGGAAGAAAATAGCGATACCAAAATTATCACCCGCAAAAAAGTGATCGTCAATGGTCGTGAATTAATTAACGAAGAGGCGGAGAAATTTTCTTTCCCATTTGATGGCATGGATATGCAAAGCAACAAACCGATGTTGGGCGTGAGTACCAAGCCGAGTGCGACAGATGATGGTGCAGTGGTGGAGCAAGTTGTACCTAATTCTCCGGCGAGTAAATTGGGATTAATGGAAGGTGATGTCATTACCAAACTCAATGATCATTTGATTAAAAATCCGGTTGATTTGGTGGAGGCTGTGAGTAAATACAAGCCAGGTGATCGGGTGGACATTACCTTTGAGCGAAATAGTAAAATGCTCACCAAGGATGTGACCCTGAGTGAAAGAAAAGATGCTATGGTGATGCAAAGATCTTTTCCAATGGATGAAGACTTCTTTAAACAATTTGAACGAATAATGCCGGGGATGATGGAGCCCATAGATCGAAATTTTGAAATGAACGGCCCCAATCGAAGCCAATCTCCGAAAATTGGTGTGAATGTCGAAGACCGTGCGGATGGTGAAGGGGTTCAGGTGAATGAGGTTAATCGCGAATCAGCAGCCGAAAAAGCAGGCATACAAAAGGATGATGTGATTATTACCTATAATAGTTCAGCCATTAATAATGTCGATGACTTGCTTGAAGCAATCCGCAACGCCCAAAACAAAGAACAGGTTGAAGTGGAAGTGAAACGAAGTGGTGCTAAAAAGACCCTTCGACTTAAAGTGCCAAAACAACTAAAAAAGAGAGCGTTATAACTTCAACATAGATTCGATAAAAAAAGCACACTTTGGTAAAAAATATACCCATTGGGTAGAAATCCCCGGGGTTCAGTCTTCGTTTTTGTGGTTGGTTTTAGTGAGAGAATAGGGTGCAGGCAACTGCACCTTATTGATTGAAAGTATTCGAAGTAAGAACTATATGTACCATTGGTTTTAAGAGAAGTATATTTTCCTGATTAAGATGTTATTTCTGTGCTTGATTTTTGTTTCATCGACATGGAATCAACGAAAAATTTTGTCGATTAAGAGGCATTAAAAGATGTTCAGCCTGTTATAACAGGGCCCTTTCCTGGGAAGGTTCGAAACAAGTACTTCGTTTGTTAGTTCAGTTTTATCTATACTATATAACGTTTAAAATCGACTTAAGCTATAACATATCGTTTCTTTCATTTTGCAGCGCGTTTTTTCGACAGCATCTTTGTCGAAATTTAAAAAATATGAAAAAAGGAAAAATTTTATTGACTGCGGTCATGATGTCATTGGGACTTGGATTCTTCGCTTCTTGTGACAAATCAGAAGATACCCTTGAGTATGCTCGTTTAGCCGTTACGCACGCATCACCTGATGCACCCGGTGTTGATCTCTTAGTAGATGGTAACAAAGTAAATACCGCTGCCCTGGGATTCCCTTCATCCACAGCATATCTTGACGTCTTATCCGGTACCCGAAATATTAAAGTGAATGTAAGCGGTACTTCCACCACAGTGATAAATGCCGATGTTCCCTTCACAACCGGAAAAAACTATTCACTCTTTGCTGTTGATTCAGTATCTAAATTGTCTACAGTATTAATCGAAGACGATTTAACTGCCCCGGCCAGCGGTAAAGCACACGTACGATTTGTGCACTTATCACCTGATGCGCCTGCAGTGGATGTGGCTGTAACCGGTGGTAGTGTTGTTTTCGCGAACAAAGCCTTCAAGACATATACCGCTTTCACTCCATTGGATGCCGGAACGTATAATTTGGAAGTACGTGTGGCAGGTACATCTACTGTAGCTCTGCCTTTACCGGGAATCGCTCTTACTGCGGGTAAAATTTATACTGTTTTTGCTAAGGGTTTCTTGGGTGGTACAGGTGCTCAAGCTTTGGGAGCACAGATCATCGTTAATAATTAATCGACTGAACAATCGGATAGCGTTTTTATTTACGCTCCCTTGTATTTTTCCGATTCAAGCATAAGTCATACTAAGGGTTAAAAATAGGGTTTAATACGACTTGCACTGCTACGGCGGTGCTCGTTGTTTTATATCTATTGGTATTTTAGGGAACATATTTTTTCCATGCTGTCTGCATTATCCTCAAGGGTTTCCAATCACGGGAATTACTGTATAGCTTCAGCAAGGCGAATAGAGCACTTTTCATAAAGTTTAGACCTGCTTTTTGCTAAGTTCAGCAACAGGTATCTCTCATGCGCTCATTGAACCTAATTAGGGGCTACTGTTTAACGTGAAAGTATTTGATATCAGTGCATTTTGTTGTGAATTGTGCTTGTTTGAATGCACGGTAATTTGTCAAATCTCTTCAATAAGCTCGCAGTTCATTTCTTGATTTTCACCTCTCATTGGCATAATCAACTTTGGCGTCATCGTCCAAGGGCTTTCCCGCACGTGTGGGACTATCCCATGAACGCTTCTTTAAATTTGAAGCGCTAGTGAGATAAGCAGCAGCCCCAAAAGAATGGTTATTTGTTCAATCGGGATTTTCGTCCAGGAAAAAATCAGCAGCTATTCCATCTGCATATAGTTTGCCCGCAGGAGTTAATATAGCATGATGATCATGCAGATAAACTTGTTCCTGTTCGATCAAGCGCTTCATTTTTATTTGCCACTTCGTCCATTGTTGTTCACTCAATCGTTCTTGTAACCAATGCAATGCAATTCCGGTATCCGTGCGCAATTGAGTCAGAATAAACTCGTTGATTTGATCTCGTTCTGAAAGATGTTCAAGGTCAAATACTTGCTCAGCATTCATAATTTTACGGATATATTGCTGATTATGGCTCACATTCCACTGCCTGCTTTCACCATTAAACGAATGCGCCGATGGTCCGAGTCCTAAGTACCATTCTCCTTTCCAATATTGGCTATTGTGAATAGCCTCTCGACCCGGCAATGCAAAATTCGAAATTTCATAATGTCGATACCCTTGTTGTGTAAGTGTTTGCATCAGCATTTCATATTGAACCGCCTGCAAATCTTGATCAACTCCCGCCCATTGCCCTTTCATTTGTTGATGATGAAACACCGTCTTTGGTTCTATCGTGAGTCCATAACAGGAAATATGCGTCACACCGTCTTCTATCATCCGTGCTATATTTGTTTGCCAGTTAGGCAT
>DAIRSC010000127.1:0-6795 GCA_036804585.1 Chitinophagaceae bacterium | reverse complement strand
TCTAATCCTAAACCTCGTAACTCATGAACCAATACATTGAAAGATTCTGGTATTACGGCTTATGGTAAATTCTCTCCTTTTACAATTGCTTCGTATGCTTTGGCACGTCCTGCAATATCATCTGATTTCAGGGTTAATAATTCCTGTAAGATATTAGATGCACCATAAGCTTCAATCGCCCAAACTTCCATTTCTCCGAAACGCTGACCACCAAACTGAGCTTTACCACCCAATGGTTGTTGCGTAATCAAGCTATATGGTCCGATTGAACGGGCGTGCATTTTATCATCCACCAAGTGATGCAGTTTCATCATGTAAATGACTCCCACTGTAGCCTTTTGATGGAAACGATCCCCGGTTTCACCATCAAATAAATAAGTGTGGCACCAATCAGGTAATCCTGCTTCGCGAACCTTAGAATCAATTTCTTCACGAGAAGCACCATCAAAAATCGGGGTAGCAAATTTGACTCCTAATTTCATACCGGCCATCCCCAGAATGGTTTCATAAATCTGACCAAGGTTCATCCTGGAAGGTACCCCCAATGGATTCAGAACGATATCTACCGGGCTACCATCTTCAAGGAAAGGCATATCTTCCTGACGAACGATACGAGCAACAATTCCCTTATTACCATGTCGACCGGCCATTTTGTCCCCTACTTTCAACTTACGTTTGCTGGCAAGATATACTTTGGCTAATTTCAATACACCGTTTGGCAATTCATCTCCGATTGAAATATTAAATTTTTCTCTTTTGTAACGGCCAATTTCTTCATTAAATCGAATATTGTAATTATGAAGTAACTGATTGACCAAATCATTCATTTTCTCATCTGTGGTCCAATTCAATGGATTAACTGTGGTATAATCAATGGATTTGATTGCTTTTCCGGTGAACTTGGCATTTTTTCCGACAACCACTTCACCATAGTGATTGGTTACACCTGCTGAAGTTTGCCCATCCAATAATTTCTCCAGTTTACTAAAGAGATTTTCATTGATTTGTTCGAGATTTTCCTGATGAACTTTTTCAATTTTTTCCAAAGCTGTTTTTTCACGAACCTTAGAGTTTTTATCTTTTTTAGCACGGGCTAATAACTTCTTACCGATAACCACCCCTTCAATAGATGGAGGCATTTTCAAAGAAGCATCTTTCGCATCACCTGCTTTATCACCGAAGATCGCTCTCAATAATTTTTCTTCCGGAGTTGGATCAGTTTCACCTTTAGGCGTGATTTTACCAATCAGAATATCGCCTTCTTTCACATGGGCACCCAAACGAATAATTCCATTTTCATCTAAATCTTTGGTTGCTTCTTCACTTACATTTGGAATATCCGGCGTTAATTCTTCTTCACCTAATTTAGTATCCCGCACTTCCAATTCGTATTCATCTATATGGATAGAGGTAAACCAGTCTTCACGCACCACCTTTTCATTAATTACGATGGCATCCTCGAAGTTAAACCCTTTCCAAGGCATGAAGGCCACGCGTAAGTTACGGCCCAAAGCTAATTCTCCATCACGGGTGGCATAACCATCAGTGAGGAAATCGCCGGCTTTTACTGCTTGTCCTTTAACCACATGTGGTTTCAGGTTGATACAAGTACTTTGGTTTGTTTTAGAATATTTTGTCAATTTATAAACAACCAAATCATCTTCAAACGAAATCAATCGCTGGGTTTCGGTTCTCTTATATCGAACATGAATTTCATTGGCATCTACGTATTCAACCACACCATCGCCGGTAGCCGTAATCTGAATACGGGCAGCACGGGCTGCTTTGGCTTCAAGACCAGTTCCTACGATAGGTACTTCAGGACGCAATAAAGGCACACCCTGACGTTGCATGTTCGATCCCATCAATGCACGGTTGGCATCATCATGCTCCAGGAAAGGAATCAATGAAGCACTTAAACCCACAATCTGATTTGGGGCAACGTCCATGTATTCAACTTCTTGTTTTTCTAAGATTGGGAAATCCCCCGTTTGACGAGAACGAACCTTATCTTCAACAAAATTTCCTTTGTCATCCAATTCCACATCCGCCTGTGCAATTTTAGCCTCATCTTCTTCTTCAGCACTTAAATAAACCTGTTTGGTATCGACTTTTCCGTCCTTTACTTTACGATATGGTGTTTCGATGAATCCCATGTCATTTATTTTGGCATGGACACACAAAGTAGAAATCAATCCAATGTTTGGGCCTTCAGGTGTTTCAATGGTACACAGACGACCATAGTGCGAATAATGTACGTCACGGACCTCAAAGCCGGCGCGTTCACGACTCAAACCACCGGGCCCGAGTGCGGAGATACGACGTTTGTGGGTAATTTCAGAAAGTGGATTGGTTTGATCCAAAAACTGTGAAAGCTGTGAAGTACCAAAAAATGAATTAATCACAGATGACAGTGTACGTGCGTTGATCAAATCAATGGGGGTAAATACCTCATTATCACGTACGTTCATACGCTCACGGATGGTTCGGGCCATACGAGCCAGACCAACTCCAAACTGAGCATACAATTGTTCACCAACAGTACGAACACGACGATTACTCAAATGGTCGATATCATCAATTTCAGCCTTGGCATTGGTTAATTGTACCAAGTATTTGATGATCGCAATGATATCATCTTTTGTAAGTACTTTTTTGGTGATGCTTAATGGGAATCCAAGTTTTCTGTTGATTTTATAACGTCCAACTTCACCCAAATCATATCGTTTGTCGGAGAAGAATAACTTATCGATAATTCCACGTGCCGTTTCATCATCCGGAGCATCTGTGCTTCGTAACTGACGATAGATATGCTGAACAGCCTCAAGTTCAGAGTTTGAGGTGTCTTTATTCAATGTGTTGTAAATGATGGAGAAATCGCCACCAGCATCTTCCTTTTGCAGGAAAATGGATTGAACGCCTAAATCAACAATCATTTCGATACTATCTTCGGTTAATTCCGAATCACGATCTAAAATCACTTCATTTCTCTCGATAGATACCACTTCTCCGGTATCTTCATCCACAAAATCTTCAGTCCAACTGCGTAAAACACGAGCCGCCAATCTTTTTCCAACATGATCAAGTAAGGACTTTTTGTCCGCTTTCACTTCATCAGCCATTCCAAACAATTCGAGAATGTCTTTATCGGTTTCATAACCAATAGAACGCAGCAACATCGTTACCGGGAATTTTTTCTTCCGGTCAATGTAGGCATACATCACATTATTGATATCTGTGGCAAACTCCATCCAAGCTCCTTTAAAAGGAATCACACGTGCAGAGTATATTTTGGTTCCATTGGGGTGAACAGATTGCCCAAAGAATACGCCCGGAGAACGGTGTAATTGAGATACTACGACACGCTCAGCCCCATTGATTACGAAAGTACCACGAGGAGTCATGTACGGGATATTTCCTAAAAATACATCCTGAACAATAGTTTCGAAATCGATATGTTCTTCATCATTACAACTCAGACGCAATTTGGCTTTCAGCGGAACGGAATACGTCAATCCCCGATCGATACATTCATCAATAGTATAACGGGGCGGATCAACAAAATAATCCAGAAATTCCAATACGAAAATATTCCGGGTATCGGTAATCGGGAAATTCTCCTTAAATACTCGGAACAATCCTTCGTTGTTACGTTTATCCGGGGTAGTCTCTAATTGCAGGAAGTCGGAAAAAGATGCCAACTGGATGTCCAGCAAATCAGGCGTATCGGACGATTGTTTAATTTTACCAAAATTAATTCGTTCCGAAATTTTTGCAGTTTTTGTTGCAGCCATTTTTATAATGTTGTTTTAAAATAATAAAAGACCGACAGATTTCAGGATCAGTTCAAAAATGAAAACAGTAAATTGAAGCGATAGAAATGTGCTGTGGCCTTGCTCATTTGGGAGTGCGAAACTAAGTCATAAAGGCCATAAAATAAAATTTAAGGACTTTAACAAATATATTTATTATTATAATTTGTAATTATTTGATTATCTATTTTTTATTTTGCTAAAATAATGTTAAATGCATAAGTAAATACTGTCATCACAAGTTATCATGTCATTCGATAAAAAAATAATCTACATCAACGCTTCTCCTTTACTTTTGTCAACATGTCATTTAAAATTTACACTAAAACGGGTGATTCGGGCCAAACTTCGCTCATCGGTGGTACACGCATTCCCAAATCACATATCCGGATTGAAGCCTATGGCACCGTTGATGAATTGAATTCGTGGATTGGCGTCATTCGCGACCATATTCCACATCATTCTGACATCAATCTGTTTTTGGCAGATATTCAGGATCGACTTTTCACTGTGGGGTCCTCCCTCGCCTGTGATCCTCTGAAGAACCAAAAAATGAGCATTCCCGATTTAAAATCGGAGGATATTACCCTTCTTGAAAAACAGATAGATGAGATGGATCAATCCTTACCCATACTAAAAAACTTTGTCTTACCGGGTGGGTATTCTCCTGCTTCATTTTGCCATGTAGCCCGTTGTGTTTGCCGACGAGCTGAGCGTATATGTGTTGCCATGGGTGCAGAAAACGAACCTGTGGACCCAATTGTAGTTCAGTACCTCAACCGTTTGTCAGACTACCTCTTTATGCTATCCCGATATTTACTCCATCAAAACAATGGTCAGGAAAGTATCTGGAAAAGCCGGAATTAGCACTACTCCACCGTTACACTCTTTGCCAAATTCCTCGGTTGGTCGACATTACAGCCCCGCATTAATGCAATATGGTAAGATAATAGTTGTAGTGGAACAATAGAAACCAGCGGCGATAATATCTCGTCCGTTTCAGGTACTTCAATCACCTCATCGGCTAAGCCGCGAATAACGGTATCTCCTTCATTGACAATAGCGATGATTTTTCCTTTTCGTGCTTTTACCTACTGAATATTGGAGACAATTTTTTCATGAGCTGATGCATTGGTAGCAATAAACACAACCGGCATATTTTCATCGATTAAGGCAATCGGTCCATGTTTCATTTCCGCAGCCGGATAACCTTCTGCATGAATATAGGATATCTCCTTCAGTTTGAGTGCGCCTTCCAGGGCAATCGGAAAATTTAAGCCTCTTCCTAAATACAGGAAATTGGCGGCATCTTTGTATTTTGCAGCAATATCTCGAACTTGAGAATCTGTTTTCAAGGCTGCCTTTACTTTTTCCGGTAATAATTCCATTTCGTACAAAATGGTTCTCAGGCGGGTCATGGATACCGTTCCTTTGCTTTGAGCCAATTGCAAAGCTAATAAAGTAAGTATGGTCACCTGCGCGGTAAAGGCTTTGGTAGAAGCCACCCCGATTTCAGGCCCGGCATGGGTGTACGAACCGGCATGAGATGCGCGAGCGATGGAAGAACCAATCACATTACAAATTCCGTAAATCAATGCTTGTCTTTCCTTGGCAATTTCAATAGCAGCAAGCGTATCAGCCGTTTCACCACTTTGTGAAATGGCAATCACCACATCTTTTTCATTCACAATCGGGTTACGATATCTGAATTCAGAGGCATATTCTACTTCTACAGGCACACGGGCCAATTCTTCAATCAGGTACTCTGCTAAAAGCGCACTATGCCAGGATGTTCCACAAGCTGTAATAATAATTCGTTTCGCATTATTAATTCTGGAAGCAAATTCATTGATTCCGCCTAAACGAATCCACCCTTGTTCGGCATTCATCCGACCACGCATACAATCCAGAATCACCTGAGGTTGTTCATAAATTTCCTTCAACATGAAATGCTCGTAACCACTCTTCTCAATTTTCTCCAAATCCATTTCCAATTTCTGGATGTATGGCGATTTGGTGATATTACCGAGCGTTTTAATATCCAGTTTACCGTTTCTATTTAAAACCGCAAATTCCTCATCATTTAAGTAAACCACATTTTTGGTATACTCAATGATGGGTGAAGCATCGGACGCCACATAAAACTCTCCCTTACCAATACCAATAACAAGCGGACTCCCCTTTCGGGCGGCAACGAGTTTATCCGGTTCACGACGATCAATGACTACTATTGCATAGGCACCAATGACTTCATTCAAAGCCACCCTGACAGCCTCTTCCAGAGACAGTTTATCTTCATTTTGAATATCTTCGATTAGATTCACCAAAACCTCTGTATCCGTATCACTATCGAAGTGAAATCCTCTTTGTGTTAGTTCCTCTTTAATGGAGGCATAATTTTCAATAATCCCATTGTGAATAATGGCTATATTCCCGGAATTTGATAAATGGGGATGGGCATTGCGGTCGCAAGGTTCGCCATGCGTTGCCCATCGGGTATGTCCGATACCAATGTTTCCTACTTGACTTTTATCTTTGGCATGCGCTTCGAGCACAGATACTTTTCCCTCCTTTTTAAGGATAGATAAAGACCCATTTAACAAGGCAACTCCAGCACTGTCGTAACCTCTGTATTCAAGGCGTTTTAATCCTTTCACAAGAATTGGATAGGCCTCTTTCGGTCCTATATAAGCAACAATTCCACACATAATTAAGTGGTTTACTTTTGAATTTTAGTATAGATGATATTCAATTTGGGTCTCAGTGCCGCCACTGAACTGCCGCTTCCCTGCAAGAGTACCCTGTACACAGCAGGCAAACCGCGATTCAAACCCATGATTTTGAATCTAAAGGTACTGTCTTTTCGTGAGATAATCTGCTGTATGGAATGGTTCAAAACAAATTTGTATTGTATAAAGTTCACGACCCCGATTGATATATTTTTAAGTGTTAAATCCACAAAACAAGAACCAAATACACCATA
>DAIRSC010000126.1:0-6824 GCA_036804585.1 Chitinophagaceae bacterium | reverse complement strand
AATTATTTTCGATTAAATTCATCCTGTATCCTTGGTGATGGGACTCACCGGAAGTGGCACCGTCATGGATCAATTGGTGGGCAGCAATGCCTTTTTAGCTATGCAAAATTTACATCAGCCTTTATTCATCATCCCGAAAGATGCTAAGTTTATGCCCGTGGAACGAATTTGTTTCGCCAGTGATTTGCGCAATGTGAATCAAACCACCCCTTCAGTCGCCATTCGGGTATTTAGCAAATTATTTAATGCCAAATTAAATATATTAAATGTTGATAAACTTCAACGTGCTTCTGACCCGGATGCCCTCCGCGAATTAGAACATTTAAAAGAAATCTTTTCAGATATTGATTATGAATTTCATTTTATTGAACATGAAAATTTCCCGGAAGCGCTGCAACAGTTTATTCATGACAAGGATATGCAAATGGTAATTCTTTTGCCGAAGAAGTATTCCTGGTTTGAATCCTTGTTTCATAAAAGCCAAACCAAAGTGATGGCCTATCATAGTCATGTGCCTTTATTGGCTCTGCACATGGCTTAACATCATTTAAACAAGGCGAATCCAATGATTGCCTTTGGCTTCAAAACCCAGGTTGGAATAAAATTGTCCGGCTCGGGTATTGTTTTTATAGGCGTCCAACATGATCACCAAACATCCCTTTTGTTGAGCCTCTTGATATAAAAATTCCATAATTTGCCGGCCAATCCCCAGTCCCCGGAAATCTTCCTGAACCACTAAATTATCTACTTCCAGATAGGGTCCACAATATAATTTCACACCCAGCCAATAACCCGTTACGGCGATTAAATTACTATCCTTTCGAACAACTACTTGACGATATCCAAGGTCTACCATTCGTTTGAGATAAGCCTGATAAGTATCCAAGGTCATTTGAGGATTCAACAATTGAATGAGCGGAAAACACGCGAACATCTCCTCCACTTTTTCTAGTGTCACCATGTCAAATTCACGCTTCTTATCAAGATTCATGGGAGGATTCGTCGGTTTGCTTCAACAAAAAATCTTAGGTGTATAAACCACCGTTTACCGAAATAACCTGACCGGTGATGTAAGCGGCTTCTTCAGAAACCAAAAATCCGACCAATGCCGCCACTTCCTCGGGTTTACCGAAACGTTTCATGGGAATCATTTGACTCAACTCTTTTTCATCTAAATCTGCCGTCATATCCGATTGAATAAACCCCGGTGCTATGGCATTCACAGTTACATTTCGGCGCGCAACTTCTTGGGCAAGGGCCTTTGTAGCTCCTATCATGCCTGCTTTTGCAGCACTATAATTAACTTGACCGGGCATGCCTTTTAAACCACTCAACGACACCATGTTGATAATGCGACCAAAACGATTCATCACCATAGGATTCAGTACCTGTCTGGTTACGTGAAACAAACCGCCTAAACTCGTATCCAAAACTTGCGACCACTGAGTATCGCTCATAAATGACATCAAAGTATCCAAACGTATGCCTGCGTTGTTCACCAAAACTTCGATGATTTTTTCTTTAGCCGCCGATTCTATCCATGACCCTAAAACCTTTTCAATTTCCACTGAAGATCCTACATCGAATCGCATAAGTTCAGCGTCTACACCCAAGGCAATACATGCTTTATGCGTATGGATCGCCTCTGTTTCGTTGCCTTTATAATTAATCAGGATGTGGTATCCCTTTTCGGCCAGTCGGATACAAACAGCGCGCCCAATACCTCGGCTCCCACCGGTGACCAATGCAAATTTTTTCAAGATAAAGCTTTATTAGAATTCGTAAAAACTTTCAAACCGGTTGTAACGATCCTCTTCGGTGGTAGAGAATATAAAGGCCCATTGTACACCAAAAGTTTTATTTCGTGTAACTGTAAACTGTGGATTGATATCAGCAGTTGAAATATCGTAAAAAGCTGACATGCTAAATCCTTTTTTTAATTCAAAACCTGCTTTGAGTTTTACCCCTGCATCCAAGGGTTTAATCTGGTCGGTAAAATTATCCAATCCTATCCGCAATTGACCGTTTTCAATATTTTCACCATTGCTATAAAATCGATGTGCGGTATGAATTAACTTACTCAAAAACGGACCACCTGCAACAAAAAAATAGGCTTTGTTCAAGTCCAATTTATAGGTAAGCATCAATGGCAATTGAACATAACTCAAATCAGACCAATATTCTTCTGATACATTCACACGATCCGATTTAAAATACCCACCTTTCAAAGTGTATAAAAGCTCAGATTGAAAGGTCATATGTTTATTTAATATCAAGTCGGATTGTATACCGACATGAAAACCAAGGCGGCTTCGAAAAAGTCCTTCATATCGATTGGTATTCGATTTAAACACTTGACGGTTAAAATTTAAACCACCCGTAGGGCCAACACGGAATTGCGCCTTCGACATAAAACTACTCAGTATCAAACAAATCGTAAAAGCGCTTAGCTTCTGAATCATGCAAATCAATTTGGGTGTAAAATACAATGATTTGATTATTTTTTTGCATCTAAACTCAATATTTCATGGAAATGATTGGGTTAGACAAAAAAACCGCCCCGAAAGGCGGTTTTAAATGTATTTGTTTGAATCCGAGATGAATCGGAGCAAATATTAGTTTTTGGTAAACTTGGCAACAGCGGTTTGCTGACCTTTTCCAACACGAACCATATATATACCATTTGCCAGAGCTGAAACATCCATCTGTCGGGTATTTTTACCGGCAGTAATATTTAGCACAGATTTTAAAAGAACCTGTCCGCTGGTTGAAAGTATTTCTATGTTCAAATCTTGTGCAATTTCTGTATCAAAAATCATTTGTAAAGATTCGGAAACCTGCCCAATAACCGCGAATTGCAGGTCGATAGCAGATAAATCTCTCACACTTACCGGTCCATCTGTTACATATACATCATCAATGCTCCATTCGTCTGCAGTACCACTGGCCGCAGAAACATATTTGAATGCAAAATGAAAATTGCTCCCTTTGTAAGACGTCAGATTGTTATTGTAAAAGGGAATGTAAGTGGTATCCAGGCTAGAGAAATTTACATTTAAATTGGACCAACCAACTGCATTTGGATCGCCGGTTCCGGTATAGTTATTTGAAACAAATACTTCTTTGGTATTGTTTCCGTTGAAACGACGCTTGCTCCAAAAATGTAAATAAGGATTGGTCATAGCGCTTAAATTCATAGGCGGTGAAATCAACCAATCTTCATTGTCATTGGATGAACCACTTGCAAAACCGTTCATGTAAACGGCATCGGTATCATTTCGTCCGAAATTAGAGCAACGCCATGTTTGCGTTCCATTGACACTGAATTCCGTGAACAAACCAAAGGTTGGTGCATTACATCCGGTGAATGTCTCGTTCAGGGAAGTTTGTGCAGGATTGGTTGCCGGAATGGTTGTGAAATTCCAGCTTGTTGAATCATAAATTCCATATGAATTATTGCCTGATGCAGTAAAGCAGGTTGAATCAAACTGAATAGCATAGTTTTTACCATTTAACAGTGTTGTGCCTGTAAGTGTTACCGTCATTCCAGCCACAGCGATACTGCCTACTGAAAGTGTTTGAGTGGTAGCATCTGTGAGATTTCGAATATATACATTGCCTGAGCCTGAGCTGATGTTCTTATCAAAAGTGATAGCAGGAACTGTTGTGAGGGCCACGCCTGTCGAATTATCCTGAGGATTTAAAGAGGCAATCAATGGTTTAGGGTCTCCTGCGGCTGAACCAGTCCAGCTCAGGTTAAAATCGTCAATGGCAACCACTGGTCTGCTGCCGGCACCACTCGAAGTATCCCCCGCCATAATACGAATCCAAACGGGTTGACTTTGATTATCCAATGCAGATCCAAAATTAACGGTCACCGATGTATTACTAAAATTACTATCCAACACAAGAACCGCTGGTGAAGTTGCCATGGTTGTGAATGAACTTGGATTAGAACCGAAGCCATATTGTACAATCCAATTATTATATCGCTTGGCTCCTGTATGCAATGACTGAATTTTAAATTGCAAATTAAATCCAGTCAAACCTGAGGTATTCGCGATTCCAAAATTAAAGGATACCAAACTATCCGGATCATCCCAACCGGCATTAGAACCCACCTGACGTACCGCCAAAGCCCTATCCGCACTATTATTTTGGTCAGCAACACTAGAAGCAGCATTCAATCCATCTGCAGAAGCCACATTTTTAAAACCACGCGGTGTGCTCGTCCAGGCAACAGTATTACTTGAATAACGCACCTGTGCATCATTTCCCAAGCCGGCATTTTTGTTAACCAGGGTATCCACTCGCCATCCCATGGGTAAACCGCTCCCTAAATTATCGAAACTTTGGGTATAATTGGTGCCTGACAACACGAAAGGCATTTGAGCGAAACTGGTCATTGCAGCAGCAATAACTACCAATGACAATAAAATTTTTTTCATATCTTTTTAAATTTAAAATTTTAAGGGGTTACATCATTCAAATTCCGGATACTCAATTGTTTGGTTGAACTGGTGGAGGTTGTATACTCACCTAAAATTCCCGTAACCGAGACCGTACCTGTCATATAATTTGTAGTGGCAAATGTAGCAGAAGAAAAGGTAAATAAAGTCATGGAAGAACCTGAACCATCTGCCAGTGTTTTATTTCCGGAATAAGTTGCCGGGGTACCTGAGATGGTTGCTCCATTTACTTTAACCAATGTTGATTCCCAAACTTGTAGACTATCCAAAGCCTGTTTGATGGTTGCCTCTCTGGGCGTAATCGTACCTGTACCTGTTTTTATAAATTTAGATGAAGATAAATTACCGACTTGTAATACACCAAAGTATTCCGACAAAGTAGCTCCTGAAAGATTTACTTCCACTTCATCACCTAAGCTGGGTAAACCGCTGCTCGTGCTAAAACGAACAATAACCCCGCCGGTTGCATCCTGTATAGCAATATTTTGGCTGTTGATATTCGATTTTGACTTATCAGAGATAACCACACCTTTAATTTTAGTGCCTGTAGGAACGGTAAAATTTCCGGTACCCGGATACATACTGCGAATAAATCGGATAGTTTGTAAAGTCAACAAGGCATTACAGCGGGGACCATTAAATTTTACATCAGGTGTATCGCGAATAAACAATTGTGGTGTAGAATTATATCGTGAGTAAATTGCCTGAAGCGGACCTTTACCGGCCGGAGACAACGCAAATTTAAATGTCGAATAACCACTATTTCTCAGAATGATTTTTGTTTCAGCACAATCTTCCACTTCAAGCTCGGTAGCTGAGGAATTTGTTGGATCCTGTGCAAATGGCACGCCCACATCCGAACCTACAAATTGAGCACTGTCAATTTCTATCAAAGTACCCAACCATTTAATACTGCTATTGAGATTATTCAATTCCATGATCGAAACTTTACGAGCAGTCACCTGACTTAAATCAAATTTTCCTTTTATCACATATTTACTGATCAAACCACTTGGAATGCTACTGATCTCATTATTGTTATCAGGGGTATGCCCAATTTGAACCATTCCCCCATATGCACCAAGATATAATCCTTTACATTTAATATAAACCTTACGGCCAATCGGGAAATCGGAGTATAATCCACTGCGGTTGATTAAAACCGGTATCCCACTGCTGGTATCCTGTATAATGATTTGTTTGTAAAAATTTCCACTTCGGTCATCTGCCACAACAACGCCTGCAACGGTAATATCATCCTCAATGAGGGTAGGAACACCGGTATACATCTGTTTAAGCTCCCAAATGGTTTTGTTAACCGGTAAGTTTGGATCATTCAGGGTTGTGTCCGGTGGTGAATCAAATTCTTTTTTCACACAAGAGGTGTACCCCAAAATAGCGAAAAGCAAAATGGCAGCAACCGGTAAAAACACTTTTTTCATTACGAATATTATTTGTTTATATTTAAAATCTTAAGGCTAAATTGATGAAATACTGAATTCCCAAAGCATGGGCATAACGTGGAACAAACCAATCAGGCTGAGCCGAATTACCACCTAAACGCAGGTTTTCAAAACCATATAATTTGATATTTTGATTGTTCAGGACATTACTGATTCCGATATTCAAATTCAGGAAGGTATTACTACCTGCTTTTTTGATGTACTTGTTGACTTTGAAAGATTTTCCTCCAAATAAATCAACAGTGTAAAAAGATGGAAGTCTTTGCTGATCGACGGCAGCACTCCATTCTTCACTTTTGTATTTTAATAAATCAACCCCTTCAATGGTGCGGCGTGCCGGAGCAAAATCGATCCAGTTATTAGCGAGATAGTTAAAGCTAATACTGGCAAACCAGAATCGTTTTGAGCGGTAATTTAATGCAGCTTGTAAAGCAGTTTGTGGTCCGGCGGGTACATAGTAATTTTTAATATAAACCGTATCTGTTTTAGGACTCACCGTTCCTTGCGTGATGGCTTCTTCGTTATCGTCATATAAACGAGAGGTGGCTCTGGAGGTATAATAAGCCTGAGTCCATGCAGCTGCTAAATTAAGGGCAAAACTTGGACTGATTTTGACTTCAGTTCCAAATTCTAATCCCGTATATCGTTTGTTCAAATTCTGTAACACATTATTGGTAAATGAAAAACCTACTGCAGAGTTATCATTGAAATAACGTTTAATATCTGATGCACCTTCTACCTCGGTGACAAAGAAAGTCAGTCGACCTTTTACATTTGGAGAACGTAATAAATAACCGACTTCTGCGCTCTGAATTTTTTCGTTTTGAGCATTCTCAATGGTAGTGTTGCGGGTACGTGTGGCAATAAACACATTGTCCACAAACGGCGCTCG
>DAIRSC010000125.1:0-6888 GCA_036804585.1 Chitinophagaceae bacterium | reverse complement strand
GACATCATTCAATAGTTTATATTTCTTGATGGAATCGGTTGGATCGACTATTGTAAAATTTAATTTTTCCTGTAAGGTTTTTTTGTAATAATCCTATCGATCATGTCCGTAATTTGGAACGATTGAATATTTATCCGGAAAATTCTCCCGGTAAATACGATCGGGGTTGGGAGGCACAATGATATAATACCGAATGCCCCGTTGATTTAACCAGTTTAATCGTTCCTGTAAAATAAAAACCATTTGATCAATGTCAACTTGCGCAAACTGATTGATTTTTCGCGCATCACGAATAGCATAAGGATCATTTTTAAAAAACCATCCATTTTTTCCCATAATCACCTGATCGGGCAAAGATGCTGTTCGAAATAATTTGGCTTTGAAAACAGAGTGAGCGCTGAACAACAAATTCCGGAAAGCAAAATGATCATCAGCATAAGCACTTAAAACGGCAGGATACTCAAGAATGGTTTTATTGTTCAGGTCATTCAGACTGGCCATAGTTCGGTTTTCATGACTGACTTTATCCGGAATCCATTTAAACAAACTATTGAGTAAAAAAATAATTAATAAACTTAAAAAGCCATAAGCGCTAATAGATAAATGGCCCAATTTTTTTCTGGCCGGCATATTTTGAAATGTAAACAATTGCATGAAAAAACTCGGCATGTAGAATGCAAATAAAATAGCCGTCAGCCAGCGAAGGAAATGAATCCACCAAATGGAAGGCATAGATTCACGCATTTGATTAAAGAAATGATCTTTCAAAAAAATATCCTTGTTAAGCGTTTTGATTTGTGCAAAGGATTCATTACTTGATTTAAGTTGTGTTGTATCCGACAAAATTTCACCAAGTCCGGAACCTTTCCATTCTCCGATCCATCTTTTGATAAAGCCAATATTCCATTCAGCCCGAATCGATTGGACAAATAGCTCCTGTATATTAGAATCGGTTCTGATCATCAAATTTTGAAATTGAAGTGGATTTTCGAATCGTAGATTTTTTTTGGTAAAAAATTGAGAGGCATTCAATAAGAAAGGCGGTTGAACCTGAATGTTTTTTTCGTTCGTTTGATCAATCATTATCAACTCTACGCCCCCTGAATGCATACTTCGAAGAGTAATATCGACATGTAAAAACGGCTTAAATAAATAACCCGATAGAAGGTATATACCTCCTAAAGCTATGAGCCAAATGATGATATAGGTTCCTTTTTTATTCAAAACTTAAAATAAATGAATGGATTATAGGTTGAAGCCGACATGATACTGATTGTAATCAAAAACAACAATAAAAGGCCCAATTGGCCAACACCTAAACTGAACCACCTTTTCGACATCCAAACCTGCACCCGGGGAATTTGATGCAGAGGCCAGGAAAATACGATAGATAGGACAAGCGCTAACCAAAGGTCTGCGGTCATAAAATATTCGATGGTATATAGGCCCGACCAGCCACGATCCCATAAAAAGGCCTTGGCAAACACTTCTGGAAGAATTTGAATATCCTCAATTTTAAAAATGATGATGGCCGTACAAAATAAAAACATGGCATAAATGTTTCCCGGAATAAAATGCCATTTTTTAATCCACCTACCCCAGACTCCTTTTTCAAGCATGAGAAAAATTCCTGTAAAAATCCCCCACAACAAACAATTCCATGAAGCCCCATGCCAAAATCCGGTTAAAGCAAATACAAAAAACAAATGCAAATAAGTTCTAAATACACCCTTCTGATTACCTCCAATGGGTATATAAACATAGTTTCGAAAAAAATCGGTCAGACTAATATGCCACCTGCGCCATAATTCGCTAAATGAAGTTGAGAAAAATGGAAAATTAAAGTTCTCGTGAAAGTGAAACCCCATGATACGCGCCATGCCAATAGCCATATCTGAATACCCGGAGAAATCGTAATAGATTTGATAGGCAAAAGCAATGGCACCAAACCAAATGAGCGAAGCATGCATATCGGTGATTCCTAATGCAAAAATTTCATCCGAAATGCGACCCAAAGAATTTGCCAAAATGATTTTTTTGGCAAGGCCAATAATAAATCGCCTCACGCCTGTTTGAATACCTTCTGCATTCATTTCACGCTGTTCAATTTGTGCATCTACATCCGCATATCGAACAATAGGTCCTGCAATCAATTGGGGGAAATACAAAATGTAAAGTCCCACATGCATGAGATTTTGACTGGTTTTTGTTTCACGCCGATATACATCCACCACATAGGTCAGGCCCTGAAAAGTAAAAAACGAAATACCCAGCGGAAGATGCACCATTTCCTGCTCCGAGAGTCTTGAACATAAACCCCATTCAAAGAGTATTTCATTGATAAGAAAATTGTAATACTTAAAATAGGCCAACAACGAAAGATTGAGCAAAACACCGATAAGTAGAATCAAATTCCGATGATCGGGAAAACGGTCCATCCCCAAAGCCGTAAAGTAATTACTGAGGATGCAAAACAAAATCACCAATGCATACGCTTTTTCACCCCAGAAGTAGAATAATAGGCTCATCACGAATAGAACCATATTCATCAATGGGATATTATTTCGCCAAATCAGGCAAATCAGTAATACGATAGGTAAGAAGTAAAATAAAAATATGGGGGAACTAAATACCATGAAAAAGTAAATGTAATAAAGGCCCTTTAAATATTCAGGGCTTGATTCAGGATTCAGTAAATTTTACTTTGTATTTCATTTTGAATTTGAAATGTACATTTGCTCTTCATGAAAGTTACAGAACATATCAAAGCAGCACAAGGCAAAACCCTCTTCTCTTTTGAAATACTGCCTCCGGTTAAAGGCAAAAGCATTGATTCAATCTTTACGGTGCTTGATCCTCTCATGGAGTTCAAACCGTCTTTTATCAACGTAACATATCACCGTTCCGAACAGGTTTATAAGAAAAAATCAGATGGCTCTTTTGATTTGATTGATATCCGGAAACGTCCGGGTACAGTTGGCATTTGTGCAGCCTTGATGAACCATTATAAGATAGATGCTGTTCCCCATTTGATTTGTGGTGGTTTTTCCAAAGATGAAACCGAAAATGCCCTGATTGATTTGAACTTTTTGGGTATCGACAATGTTTTGGCACTGCGTGGAGACCCTCCTAAAAACACCAAATACTTTCAATCACATCCACAAGGACACCATTATGCCATTGATTTGGTGAAGCAAATTGAAAAACTCAATCGGGGTATTTATGTGGAAGAAGAAATTTCAGATTGTTGTAAAACAGATTTTTGTATCGGTGTCGCCGGTTATCCCGAAAAGCACTATGAAAGCCCGAATCCTGATTTAGACCTTATGCATTTAAAAAGTAAGATTGATGCAGGCGCTGATTACATTACCACTCAAATGTTTTTTGACAATCAGAAATACCATCAATTTGTAGATCGTTGTCGGCAAATGGATATCCTCGCTCCGATTATTCCGGGTTTGAAAACGATTACCAGTATGAAACAACTGAGTGGAATCCCTTCCATTTTTCATGTGGATATTCCCAGTGATTTGGCAGTCGAATTGATAAAGTGTAAAAACGAAAAAGATGCAGAAAAGGTTGGTACTGAGTGGTTAATTATGCAAACAAAAGACTTAATTTCTTCAGGGGCTCCGGTTATCCATTTTTATACCTTAGGCAAACCACAGGTAGTTTATAATGTGATGAAAGCGATGGTTTAAAAGAACTAAACCAGACCGCTTTGTTTTCGCTCGGTATACCAGGCCATCCATATTGCCACAGCAGATAATACCATCATTACAGAAACAGGCATCAGCAAATCCGAAAGTGAACCTTGTCTGAGCAGTAAAGTATTGATGCCTTCCAGACTCCAACGCATGGGCGATAATACCGAAAGTACTTTTAATGAATCCGGTAATACTTCCAGTGGAACCCATATCCCGCCTATGGCAGAAAGAATAACCACGGAAAAGGCAGCAACCGGTAATGCCTGACTGGATGTTATGAAAACGGAACCCACAAAAATTCCAAAAGCTGTTGCACAGGATGCGATTGAAACCACAATCAATGGAAGAAAAAGCGCAGCCTGACCCAATTGTAAGGCATCTAAACCGAGTAAAGGCATGGCATACACACCGACTAAAACCATCAAGGCGAACTGAATACAGCCCAGTAAAACATAAAACAACATTTTACCCATGAGAAAATGAAAAAATGGTCCGGGTATACTTTTTAAACGATTCCAGCTTCCACCCTTCCGCTCTGCAATCATGTTTTCGCTGATGATAATCACCATAAAAAACATCCCAAAAATGGCCCATGCCGGTACATTGTGCTGTACTGAATTACTTTTTTCAATCCCTGAAGATTGTTGATGCAACTGCATCTCTTTGACACCCACCGAACGGAGTTGTTTTTCAATATCCAGTTTCTTGCTCGTATCAGCCTGCCCACTCAAGGCACTAATCCGATCCATGATGATATCAAATTGTACCCTTGTGGTAAACTTCTCCAGTGCATTCACAATAGCAATACGAAATGCGGGTTTACTCACCGGGTCAAAAACGATTTGAATATGAATTCCTTCCCGGGCATCACGATGCGGCAAACTTCCGGGTATTCCCATGTGTTTACCCATTTCATTGGCAATTAAATTGGCACTATTATATATTTCGGAACTAACTCCTTTTGGAATCATAATGGCCAGCTGATATTTACCGGCTCTGATTTCCGATAAAATCTTCATAGAATCCATTGCCTGATTCTGATGTTGACGAATTAATATAAACTGACCACTTTCTTCCAAACCCTTTTGAATGGCCTGAGATATTTTACCCTGATCCTGATCAAAAATCAAGGCTTCAAACTTTCGGTTTTTATAATCTTTAAATGGAGCGTCCTGTACCAAAGCCATGATACTGATGAGTAAAACAGGCATGAGAAATAAAAGGGATAAGCCCCCCAAATCTCTTCGCATCAAATGCAACTCTTTGATATATGTTGCACAAATTCTTTTCATGCTAATCGCGAACCCGGAAACCGGTCAATTTTAAAAATAAACTTTCCAGATTATCCGTTTGATGTTCCTGAATCAATTTTGCCGGACTACCCTGTATCACCCCTTGCCCCTGATCGATAATCAGTACTTCCTGACACAATGCTTCTGCTTCGTCCAATAAATGGGAAGTATATAAAATACTATTCCCTTCTTCGTTATACTCTTTCAGAAAGCGCAGAATCATATTTCGACTTTGTACATCTACACCGGCGGTTGGTTCATCCAAAATCAGTAAGGCAGGCTGAATCAATAATGATGCAATGATATTGGCTCTTCGCTTCATTCCACCGGAGTAGTGTCTGATTTGTTTATCACCATGTTCTTGTAATCCGAAGCGTTCTAAAAGTTGTTCGATGAGCGGCCCTAAAGTAATTGGGGGAATCCCATACAAACGACCATAATAACGTAGATTTTCCCGACAGGAAAGATTCATATACAGGGCAATCTGCTGAGGCACAATGCCCAATTTACTTTTAATTTCTTCCGCATATTTTTTCACATCCATCCCCATCACTTCCACTTCTCCGGTGTACTTTTTAATCAAACCCGATAATATGGAAATCGTCGTTGTTTTGCCGGCGCCATTGGGTCCCAGCAAACCGGCAATACAACCTTCAGGAAAAGAAAAACTTAAATGATCTACCGAAGGAAATTCTGCATGATCATATTTCTTATATAAACCACTTACCCGAATCATTTAGGATTCCGTTAATTGTCTAAATAAGGTATAATCCGTCAAATCGTACTGAACAGGAACGACGGAAGCATAATGATGCTGCAGTGCCCAAACATCGGTGTCCTTACCTTTATCTAAATTCTGAAATTCACCGGTTAACCAATAGTATTTTTTTCCATGAGGATCTACCCGATCGATGAAATTTTCTTTCCATTTCGCATTGGCTTGCCTGCAAAATTTCAGCCCTTTATATTGTTTGGGATTCACGTTCGGAATGTTGACGTTGTATAAACCTTTTTTCGGTATCTGTCCGGAGCTAATCTGATGAATCATTTCGTGAGCAACTTGTTGAGCCAAACCAAAATCAGCATCGTAAGCATAATTTAACAGGGAAAAACCGATAGCAGGAATACCTTCGATAGCTGCTTCCATGGCAGCACTCATAGTTCCGGAGTAAATAACATTTACTGAATGATTTGCTCCATGATTGATTCCACTGAAACAAAAATCCGGTTTGTGATGTAACACCTTATCTACAGCCAATTTAACACAATCCACCGGTGTACCGCTACATTGATAGGCCTCCACATCTCCGAAAATATGCACCGGATTCATGCGCAGAGGTTTCCCAATGGTGATGGCATGGCCCATTCCTGACTGCGGTGCATCAGGCGCTACAACTACCACTTTGCCAAATTGTTTGGCCACTTCAACCAGCGCAGCAATACCGGGTGCCGTTACACCGTCATCATTGGTAATAAGTATGGTCGGTTTTTGAACAACGCTTTTCTTTTTTTTCTGACTCATTTATATCGCTACTTTTTAGAATGGCCTAAAGAAACCACATTGGATTTACTCTGCTTTTTACTTTTTACATATGCATCAACGGCTGCAATGGCTACCATATTGACTATTTGCCGCACACTACTTCCCAACTGTAAAACATGTACTGATTTTTTTAATCCCAATAAAATAGGACCAATAGCCTCACTATTCCCTAATTCCATCATGAGATGATAGGCAATATTTCCGGCTGAAAGATTCGGGAAAATTAAAATATTGGGATTATTCTGAATCAACCCTGAAAATGGATAATTCTCTTTTAATAATTCACTATTAAATGATACACTGCATTACAATTCTCCATCCACAATCAAACCAGGGTATATTTTAT
>DAIRSC010000124.1:0-6954 GCA_036804585.1 Chitinophagaceae bacterium | reverse complement strand
AATGCTATCTAATTTTGCGAGGTAGAAAAAACCGAATTCATTTTATTGAACCACATCCCTTTCCTGACATAGCGTAAAATTCTAGCCCGTCGAAGATTGAAAATTTATGCCTAGATTTTTCTGACATATAAATACTCGGCGAACCCCAATAAATCCCAAAAGTGATTTCCCTGAAGTTTTCCATTTTTTAATAACCCGAATAAGATTCTCAATGGCATAGCCAGGATATAATTCCAGTTCCTCCTCGTTCCGCAAGACAATACCTGACAGCCATTCTCTTTAAAAATCTTTCGTAATTCAGCCACGCTATATACTCGTACATGTGTTGAATCATCTTTAAAATTTAATGTTCCATGCATCGAAGGTAAACGGGTACTTTTTTCACCGGGATATTCTAGATACATATACCCACCTGGTTTGAGCTTTGTAAGCAGCAAAGGCAATACCTGATCTCCATTATGCAAATGTTCAATCACATGAGCCATATTGATATAATCAAAATGTTGATTCGGAATTTCACCGTAATCTAAATTGGTTAGATCCATTTCATAAAAGGCTGTCATTTGCTCAAAATCTTCTGCTGCGTAGTTGGTACTTCGGTCTAAATCCAAACCATGATAGATAATTTCAGGAAAAACGCTTTTGGTCTTACTTGCTGAACGATTCCCGGCGCCAACATCCAATAATGTTAATTTTAGACCTGCAAATGATAGTTGCATGTAACGAAATTTAACATTCACTATTTTACGTAATTGGGTCATCAATCCCATAAGGCGCAATATAATACGCATTCGATTGAATTGAAGCATACTCCCGGATATAGTTCTTCATGAGGATTCTTGTACATTCGCAACATGAAGTTTGAACAGTACCCTTTTGATGACCGAATTAAAACGAATCTGCTAAATCTGGGGTTTAAACGCCCAACCGATATTCAATTTAAGGCCATCCCATCTGTCTTAAAAGGAGAAGATGTACTCGCCATTGCGCAAACAGGCACCGGAAAAACGGCAGCATTCGCAATTCCTGTTTTACAACGCATTCTTTCTGAACAACGTAACAATTCGGTTAAAGGGGTCTATTGTGTGGTTATGGTACCTACCCGTGAATTGGCTCTACAGATCACCAAAGTATTTCGTGAACTTGGCGCACATACCCGTGTCGAGACAGCCTGCCTCATTGGTGGCGTAGAGGATAAAATACAAATCGAAACCATCGAAAGAGGTGCAAGAATTTTAATTACCACCCCCGGGCGAATGTTTGATCTTCATCATCGAGGAATCCTTACATTTCAGGATACAAAAATATTGGTATTGGATGAGGCTGACCAAATGCTCGCCTTGGGTTTCTATAAAGACATCAAAGATGTGGTTCGATTGCTTCCGCGTAAACATCAAACCTTGTTTTTTTCTGCCACCATCAACGAAGAAATAAAAGAACTGGCCTATAGTTTGGTTTTTAATCCAATTCGAATTCAAATTTCGCCCAAAGACCCTGTCTCGAAAAATGTCGACCATTATATCGCTTTCATTGCATTGGATGATAAACGTTTTTTCCTCGAACGACTGATAAGGGAAAATGAAGAAAAAAAGATACTCATTTTTGTGAGAACTAAAGTGAGGGCCGAAAGGGTGCATCAGGCAATGAATCGCGTAGGATTAAAAACACTCACCATCCATGGCGATAAAACTCAGGATGAGCGAAACAGTGCCATGCAACAATTCCGTGAAGGGACTACGAATATATTAATTGCCACCGACCTAAGTGCAAGAGGAATAGACATTGAAGGTGTCAATTTAGTGGTGAATTACGATTTGCCTGATGTGCCGGAAAATTACGTGCATCGGGTTGGTCGAACCGGAAGAGGAACTCAAAAAGGACTTGCCTATGCATTTTGCGCTGAAGAGGAAAAACCACTGCTTCAGGAAATTGAAAAATATACCACTAAAGAAATCAAAGTATTGGATATCGACAAATCAGATTACCGTTTAACCATTGCCCTTACTTCTGAGGGTGAAAACAACTGGGCCAAATTGATTCAGGAATCCGAAAAATTGCAGTCGCAACGAAAAAGAAAACCTTTCAAGAAAAAATAAATCAACTTCCTTATTTTCGTAATCACCAATCTCCCATTATGCAGTCTAAAGCCTCCTCAGTCGATACCTATTTAAAGGAAATGCCCGAAGACCGTAGGGCAGCCATTGAAAAACTAAGAACGGTTATTATTAGTAACCTGCCCAAAGGATTTCAAGAAGTCATGAACTTTGGGATGATTAGCTATGTTGTGCCGCACGAATTATATCCAGCCGGTTACCACTGTAATCCCAGGGACCCGCTTCCGTTTGCCGGCTTGGCCAATCAAAAAAATTCAATCTCCTTTTATCATATGGGCATATACGTTATGCCGGAATTGTTAGATTGGTTTCAATCCACTTACCCACAGTATGCCAAATCAAAACTGGATTTGGGCAAAAGTTGTATCCGGTTTAAAAAAATAGATGATATCCCCTATCCATTAATTGGACAGCTTATGAAAAAAATGAAGGTAAAAGATTGGATTCAGGTATATGAAGATAAATTAAAAAGAAAATAATCTCGGTCTGATATTACCAATCTAAGATCACTTTGTATCGAGGAAAGGCTATTTCCTCTTAAAAATAAATAGAGTGATAAAAATACCTTTCCCATCTTTTTCACCGGCGTCACTTTCTACTCCGCTTGTTACAAAAACTAATTCATAACCTTGTTTAGCCATATCGTTTAGTTTAGATGTGATGATGGCATCGTTTGAAGCGATATTTTGAAAATTGATCCCCATCAGGCTATAAAAATTGAGTAACTTGGTTTCTTCCAACGTTTCAATCTTCGCATCACTTCGATCTATCTTACGTTGATCCTTACCATCATTACCTTCTTCACGACTTGTGGTAAGAGATTTATAATCAATCACTTCCTTACTATCAATGATTCTTGAGCGCCCCACACCACCCGGAACAATGGACTCAACAACCGTAATAACTTTGTACTCCTGAGCAATACTCATGGTGAATGAACAGATGATCCATGCCAATGATAAAAAAACTTTTTTCATGTTTGTGTTTTATAAGTTTAAATAAATAATTAGAGAGAAATGTATTCTTAAAATGAAGTAAATTTTGAAATGTTGTTTTATGCCCTCATCCCTTTGCGCAGAGACCACTTGTTGGTTTCAGTGGTAACTGCTTTGGGTAAAGTTGTTTTGAGTTTATAAATTCCCAATGCCATGATTGATGCAATATTATATTGCTCCTCACTCATTTCCATCAAAAATTCCGGTTTATAATAGTTTGTAATAAAATGCGTATCAAATTCACCTCTTAAAAATGCAGGATGATTGATGGCCCATTTCCCGAAAGGCAAGGTAGTCTCAATCCCATTGATTCGGAACTGCTCAATCGCATGAGTCAAACGTTCAACGGCGGCCATTCGATTAGGGCCCCAGGCGATAAGCTTACCAATCATCGGATCGTAATAAATCGGAATATCCATCCCTTCCTCGTAACCGTCATCTACACGGATGCCTTCACCAACAGGCCGCTTATATACTTCTAATGTTCCGATATCCGGAAGAAACTGATTGAGTGGGTCTTCAGCGCAAATACGCAATTCAATGGCATGACCGTGAATGGATAATTCCTCTTGAGTAAAGCTCAATTTCTCACCTTTTGCTACTTTAATTTGTTCCTCCACTAAATCTATTCCGGTAATCATTTCAGTCACACAATGTTCAACCTGAAGCCGGGTATTCATTTCCAGAAAATAAAAATTCAAATTCGAATCAACCAAAAATTCAACAGTTCCTGCTCCATGATATTGACAAGATCGGGCCACATTCACCGCGCACTCGCCCATTGCTTTACGGATTTGAGGTGTGAGGCATGACGAAGGTGCTTCTTCGACCAATTTCTGATGCCGGCGTTGTATGGAACACTCTCTTTCAAATAAGTAAACATAATTACCATGTTTATCGCCTAAAATCTGTATTTCAATATGCTTGGGCGATGATACATATTTTTCAATAAATACACTATCATCATTAAATGAATTCAGCGCTTCACTTCGGGCAGTATTAAACTGTTCTACAAGTTCAGAAGCCTGATGCACAATTCGCATTCCTTTCCCTCCGCCGCCTGCACTTGCTTTAATGAGCAAAGGATAACCGGTTTCATTTGCAATTTTCAGCGCTACGACTGCATTTAAAATGCGCTGAACGGTCCAGGGGACCATCGGAACATCATATTTTTTGGCGGCTTGTTTTGCACCGATTTTACTTCCCATTGTCTCGATGGAATGTGGGTCGGGACCGATAAAAATGATCCCATTTTTCCGGCATAATTCCGAGAAAGCGGCATTTTCACTTAAAAATCCATATCCAGGATGAATCGCATCCACACCACATTTTTTAGCAGTTTCGATGATCAAATCTGCCTTGAGGTAAGATTGCGATGACGGAGCCGGACCGATGCAATAAGACTCATCTGCAAATCGGACAAAAGGCATTTTAGCATCTGCCTCACTATACACAGCAACCGTTTTAATACCCATACTTTTGGCTGTTCTCATCACTCTCAGGGCAATCTCTCCACGATTGGCGATCAAAATTTTTTCCATATTCTAACCTATTTAAATAACACCCGTTTCTTCCAAGGTAAGGCGAAGATAAATCAGAGTGTTTAATTGTAATGATAGTAATCCGGAACAGCCCATTAGAAAATGAGATTTATTAGATTGATTGATGAAAAAATGAAGGAACTCTGCTACTTTTGTTTCGAATTTGTTCGCCCTATCAGCGTCCTAAAATTTAATATATGGCAGTACTACATAATCGGGTCTCTCACGAGGAGTTGCGTCAGCGTTTGATGCAGGAATCAGAACCCCGTATCACCATTTCTTTTTATAAATATTTTCGAATTCCTGCCCCCCAATGGTTCAGAGATGAATTGTATCGTTCATTGGATGCACTCAGGGTATTTGGACGAATCTATGTTGCACAGGAAGGTATTAATGCACAAATCAGCGTTCCGGAATCAAATTTTGAAGCTCTCAAAACAACCTTATTTGCATATCCGGCATTGAACCAGGTTCGACTGAACATTGCGGTAGATGATGATGGCAAATCGTTTTTTGTGCTCAAAATGAAAGTTCGGGAAAAAATTGTTGCGGATGGTCTGAACGATTTAAATTTCGATCCGGCAAAAACAGGTCAATATCTCCATGCAGAAGCCTTTAATAAACTCAGTGAAAATCCGGATGCCATCATTGTTGATATGCGCAACCATTATGAGTATGAAGTAGGACACTTTAAAAATGCCATTGAAATTCCTTCAGATACATTCAGAGAGCAATTACCGATGGCCGCAGAAATGCTCAAGGATAATAAAGATAAACCCATTATCATGTATTGTACCGGAGGTATCCGATGTGAAAAAGCCAGCGCTTATATGTTACATCATGGCTTCCAAAATGTTTATCATATCGAAGGTGGAATTATTCACTATACTAAAACTGTCCGTGAAAAAGGCTTAAAAAATAAATTCATCGGAAAGAATTTTGTCTTCGACGAACGTATGGGTGAGCGCATCTCTGATGACATCATTGCAAATTGTCATCAATGTGGCAAACCCGCCGATCGTCATACAAATTGCATAAACGAAGCCTGCCATTTACTCTTTATTCAGTGCGACGAATGTGCAAGTAAAATGAAAGGATGCTGTAGTCCTGAATGTGTGAAAGTCTATGAATTACCAGAAGAAGAACAAGCCAAAATCCGAAAAGGAATTGACAAAGGTCAAATGATATTCAACAAATCAAAGCAAGGTCGAATCAGACCGCGACTCAACGAAATTCTAAAAATGAATTCTTAATGACTGGATGTAGCGATGATATCAACCTTTTTCTCTGCCCTTCAGCATAGGTACGAATTGAAAATCATCAAACGTTTCAGTGATTAATTCGCCGCTGGTCGTTTTGGTAATTCTAGTCATCACTTGTTTATCATCGGATCCCAATGGCAAACCCATGATCCCCCCGGCATCCAATTGTTGTATCAATAGTTCCGGGATTTCCGGTGCTGCAGCAGTGATTAAAATGCGTTGAAAAGGTTCAAATGCAGGTAAGCCTTCGTATCCATCCCCATAAAAGAATTTGATGTTTTGATATTTAGCTTTGAATGGATAATAGAGCTGATTTTTATCGAACAATTTTTTCTGTCGTTCAATGGTATAGACCCAAGCGCCCAATTCGGCCAGAATACTCGCCTGATAAACACTACCTGTGCCGATTTCTAAAACCTTATCTAGTTCATTTACCTGAAGTAATTGGGTTTGATAAGCCACAGTATACGGTTGCGAAATGGTTTGTCCTTCTCCGATTGGAAATGCCCGGTCTTCATACGCAATCTTATCAAAAGCAGGATCTAAAAAAAAATGTCTGGGTATACGATCAATCGCACGGAGTATCGATTCATTGGAAATTCCCTTTTCCCGGATTTGTTCAACTAATCTTTTTCGGAGCCCCCTGTGCCTGTAAGTATCCTCTTGTTTTCGAATCATAAATGCCCTATTCCTTTATCTTATAAAATTTTATCAAATCTCTGTTGGTGCTCAAACTATTTCTGACGGCCAAGGTATCTTTACCGATAAATGTATATTCTAAATAATAACTTTGGTTTTGCTGGTCGGTGTACATGGTTAATCGATGTGCATCCGGGTCGATGGTATATTTAAATTGCCTGACCATCGTAAGAACCGATTTGCCGGCATCATAGGTTTTATCGGCCCGATACAAAAACCAATCCTGTTCATTTTGCCATTTACCTAATATTTTTTCCTCATCCTTTTCTTTACATGAAATCGTTCCTAATATCAGGGATATACATAAAAAACGAACAGCCATTTTAATATACATTCTCCTACT
>DAIRSC010000123.1:0-6991 GCA_036804585.1 Chitinophagaceae bacterium | reverse complement strand
GTTTTATCCTGAACATCTCCTGCTGAAAAAACGCCTTCTATATTGGTTTTTGATGTGCCGGCTTGTGTCAGGATGTAACCCGTTTCGTCCATATGGATCAATGGTTTGAAAATTTCACTATTGGGTTGGTGTCCAATAGCCACAAACAAAGCGCTCACTGGAATATTTTCGATATTTCCAGTGCCGTTATTTTTTACATTCAGTGATTGGATGCGTTCTTCAGCTACAATTTCATCGATGACAGTATTCCAGTATACTTTAATGTTCGATGTCGCCAAAACCCGATCCTGCATGATTTTGCTCGCGCGCATTTTTTCGCTGCGAATCAGCATATGAACCGTTGAGCACATTATGCTTAGATAAATGGCCTCCTCACAAGCAGTATCCCCTGCACCAACGTTGGGAACTACTTTACCTTTAAAAAAGGCCCCATCGCAAACCTCACATGCACACACCCCCCCGCCGGTTGTTGCTAACAGTTCTTCTTTAGGAATCCCTAACCATTTGGCCGAAGCACCCGTTGAGATGATGATGGCATTGGCTTCAATCCATTTTTCCTCGTCTATTTCAACTTTAAATGGCTGTGAAGTCAGGTCCACTTTGGTAGCCATCCCCCAACGAATATCAGCACCCATCCGTTTGGCCTGTTCCTCGAAGTCCATCATCATTTTTGGCCCCATCACACCTTCGGCATATCCCGGATAATTTTCTACTTCGGTTGTAATCGTGAGCTGACCGCCAGGTTGTAATCCCTGATATAAAACAGGTTTGAGATTTGCTCTTGCGGCATAAATAGCAGCCGTATAGCCTGCAGGGCCAGAGCCGATGATCAGGACTTGGACTTTTTCATTTTCATTCGACATAATTCTTTTATTTAAGTGTATCTGTTATGGTATAAAACAAAGTATTGTAAGCTCCCCAAACGCCTAAAGCGCCACTGACATTGCTCTGAATTGCGGTGGGAGAAGCAAAAGGATTTCCAACACTTCCTGCCGAAAAGGCGAGTGTTTCCCAAAATTTAAATACTCCACGGTCAATTGCACCCCATTTAACAGTTACAGTATCACCTTTTCGGAGATATCCGATTGTTTGAAATTCTTCGTTGGAATATTGTTTTGATTTATCATACCCGAGGTCTAAGGTTAGTGGAAATCGGGCGCCATTGATAACATCATCATTATAAACCGAATTGAAAGAAGTTTGAAAGGTTTCAAAGCTTCCATCTTTGACATATTTTCTATTTAAAGTTTGAACACGCACTGAATTACCAAAAGTATCCGGGTCGTTGTAAAGAACTCTTAAAACTGAAAAGGTATCTTCGCGTCCGGGAACCGGCTCAGTCCAGATAGAGTCAAGACCTGTTGTACTTGGAATTTGAGCAACCGCTGTAAAGTTTCTGCCTTCCGATAAAATATTTAATAAGTAGGTATGTCCAATCTGACCTTTAAAATTTAAGGCTTGTGGATCATTGATATCGGGGCCATAAATACTAAATGAGAAAGTTTGATTTCCGATCGTCGTATCAATGTTATATTCGATAAGTTTGATTGTTTTACCGGCAGTCAAATCAGTGACTTGCACATCGGCACCTTTGATGTAACCAATATTGGATAAATCAATTTTGTCAAAAAAACCAATACTATTTGTAATCGAGACATAAGGTTGTTGGTCAGTTTCAATGGATCCTTCAACCACAATCAATTTTTCACCGGAACTCAAATCAATGTCGATTTCTTTTTCGCAGGATACCCAAACGAATGCTAAGAGAACAATAATCAAGCAGTTGTGTTTTTTTAACATGAAACAAAATTAAAGATAAATTCTATTTAGATGGATAGGAAATATAGATGATTCACAAGAAAAACGTATTACCACTAGGATAATACGTTTTTGCAAATGTGATATGCGGGTTTGTTTTATTCCAATTCGAATTCTATAGGCAATTCGTACTGAACATTCACCATTTTCCCGTTATTGTTGCCCGGAGTCCATTTTGGCATCAATTGAATAACCCTTTGTGCTTCCTCATCACAGCCATAGCCAAGCCCCTTCTTGATATGCACATCTTGAATTTTTCCTTGGCTATTTACCGTAAAGCCCACAATCACTCGGCCTTCTTTATCATTGTTTAAAGCCGATTTGGGATATTTCATATTGGATTTCAGGAATTCATTTAAGGCATCCTCTCCTCCGGGATATTCGGGCATCACTTCAGAAAAAACAACGGTTTCAGGCTCTTCAGTAATGACGGGGGACTCGATGGTGCTTTTTCCTTCAGGACTTCCTTCTACCGGGTCTGAATCGTTTGGGGCTTCGTTAGCGGGTCCTTCAATATTCGTCAAACCAATTGATTTTCCAGCGAGTTCTTGCTGTGGTTTCATGATATCATCATCTTTCACCTCATCGCTGCGGATAATTGTCGGGATGGTATGAGAAACAGTTGCGCTTGACATGACTCGTTTTACTGCTTGCACCTTGGGCGTTGGAATTTCGTGATCGATGGGTTTAATTTCACGAATGATGGTTGTGGTGTGATTTTTGGGCAAATGAACGATGGTCGGTTTGTCCCAAATCCAGGATGCGACTAATGGGGCGGAGGTTGTAAGCATAAACAACAGTCCTACAACGCACACTGATTTTCGGGCCCTTCGGTGATAATTTTTTCTCAATTCGTAGGCGCCGTAGGATTTGTTTCTCTGTTCGAAAACGATGTCTAAGGCATCAGCTTTCAGGATTTTGTTGATTTCCATTTTTATTGAATTTAAAAGTGATGGAAATTTCAGTGCATAGATGTTGAGTTTATGTAAGGGTTGCTGTTTAACGTGAAAGCATTTATTATCATTGCATTTTGTTGTGAATTGTGCTTATTTAAATGCATGGTAATTTTTCATATCTCTTCAATAAGCTTGCAGTTCATTTTTTGATTTTCACTGCTCATTGTCATCTTCAATTTTAGCATCATCGTCCAAGGGCTACTCAATAGTACTATCCCATGAACGCTTCCTTGAAACTGAGGTGCCGGTGAGATAAACACGAGCCCTTATGTAATCTTCAATTCATAATTTCTGATTTTAATTAAGCTTATTCGTAACATTCATTTGAAATTAAAACGAGCAACTGTATTTTATATTGTCACAAAATTGTCATTCATCATAATTTGAGACCATTGCAAAAGTCATTTGGCAATAAAATTTAAAGTAACGTAGAAATTTGAAGTCAAATGACTTAGCTAATTAATTTTGATCGTTTTGCAACGGTATCAATTTCTATAACGAATTGGAGTGGCCTCAATGCGGGTGTTAGGTGGCAAAATGAAAATGTGGGTAAAATTGGACATGTATAGTATTCCCCGGAAGAATGGCCCGCTGAATCATGAAAAATGCAGAGAAAAAGCCCACAATTTTATATTTCAACAATTATGCATTATGTTAGAGCATTAAATTTTTTCTATGACCATAGGAATTTTGAGAGAACCGGAAGGTGAAAACAGGGTTTCAGCACTACCTGAAATTGTGGCTCATTTTATCAAATTAAAAGCCAATGTGCTGGTTGAACAAAGCGCAGGATCCCGGGCTTTTGCCTCTGATACAGATTATATTCATGTGGGCGCACAAGTTGCCGAAAGGAATCAAGTGATAAGCAACTCCGATATACTACTTTCAATCCACCAACCCACTGAACAATTGTCCAATAAAATGTTGTTAGGGGTTTATCAACCTTTATTTAATTATCATCAAATAGCGCAATGGGCTAAAGCAGGCAACGCCGTCTTTAGCATCGATATAATTCCACGAACGACACGTGCGCAAGCGATGGATGTATTAAGTAGTCAGGCGAATATTGCCGGATATAAGGCTGTACTTCTTGCCGCTGCCAGCTACTCAAGGTATTTTCCGATGTTTATGACTGCTGCCGGAAGTATAGCACCCGCAAAAATGCTGATTTTAGGTGCAGGTGTCGCAGGGTTACAGGCAATTGCCACAGCCAAACGTTTGGGTGCGGTGGTTGAAGTTTTTGATACCCGACCTGCTGTAAAAGAAGAAGTACAAAGTCTTGGTGCAAAGTTTGTAGAAGTAGAAGGTGCTGCTGATGCCAGTCAGGCTGGTGGATATGCAGTTGAGCAATCTGAAGAGTACAAACAACGACAACAACAACGTATTGCTGAAAGTGTGGCCAAGGCGGATATCATCATTACTACGGCACAAATTCCGGGTAAAAAAGCGCCCATTCTATTAACTGATGCCATGGTAAAAAGTATGCGTAACGGTTCTGTGATTATTGATTTAGCTGCATCGACCGGTGGGAATACCAACTTTACCAAAAACAATGAGAGTGTGATGGTCGGCGGTGTTCAAATTATTGGCAACTCAAATTTAGCCTCTACCATGCCTTCAGATGCCAGTAAAATGTACGGTAAAAATATTTTAAACTTCCTCAAGCTGATTATTAACGCAGAAGGTCAGATT
The DNA here is from genome assembly GCA_036804585.1 of Chitinophagaceae bacterium. GTDB lineage: Bacteria > Bacteroidota > Bacteroidia > Chitinophagales > Chitinophagaceae > OLB11. The sequence continues at coordinate 2,525 of DAIRSC010000123.1, read as the reverse complement.
CATTTTAATTTTGAAGACGATCTGGTTAAAGAAACCTGTGTAGCGCATGACGGGCAGGTAAGCAACGAACGGGTGAAACAATTATTGGCATAAATTCTATATAAAAACAAAAACAAATGGAAAGTCTGATTCAATTTTTTTCTGACAATTATAACATGATTACAATTGTTATTTTATCCATCTTTTTAGGGATTGAGGTGATTTCCCGTGTGCCTTCTGTGTTGCACACTCCTTTAATGAGTGGTGCCAACGCAATACATGGCGTGGTGATTATTGGTGCCATCATCGTGATGGGGCAAGCAAAAAGTGATAATTATTTGGTATTGATATTGGGTTTCCTCGCTGTTATTTTAGGGACGCTCAATGTGGTCGGAGGATTTGTGGTTACTGACCGTATGCTTGAAATGTTTTCAAAGAAAAAGAAAAAATAAGTTGCCACATGGTCTGATGATTTTCTTTATTCAGCATCAGCATCCGATGGTGCCAAAATAATGGGTTTAATTTAAAAATATCAAATAATTATTCCTGAACAGCTTAAATGACCCTGACAGGAATTATAAATAGAAACTAAAATACTATGCAGAACTTTATTTTACTTCTCAGTTACTTAATCGGTAGCATCACTTTTATAGTTGGACTTAAAATGTTATCTCATCCGGATACCGCCCGGAAAGGGAATGGAGTGGCTGCCATAGGAATGACCATCGCCATTTTAGCGACTATATTTCTTTATGTAGATGGAGGCGGAAAGCATTTAGGAAATTATTCATGGATATTCGGGGGTTTACTCATAGGGACTGTAATAGGAACGGTCATGGCCAAAAAAGTTCAAATGACAGCAATGCATCAGATGGTGAGTTTGTTTAATGGAATGGTGGGGGCTTGCGCAGCCTTTATTTCAATTGTTTAGTTTGGGCATTTACAAAACGAGGTGAGTGAACCTGGCGCGTGGCCATTAAAAGTATTAACCATTCTGTCTGGTTTAGTAATTGGTACGGTTTCTTTTTTTGGTTCTATGATCGCATTTGGAAAACTCAATGGCAACATCAACGACAAAACTTTACCGGCTCAGCAAGTGATTAATATCGGATTATTACTGGTTATTGTTGGTCTATTGGCAGCCATGTTGGGCCCCGGGACGGGTGTTGATATCAATATTTTATTTTGGTCATTGTTTGGTATTTCAGCCTTGTATGGCATTTTATTCGTGATGCCTATCGGTGGAGCTGACATGCCCGTTGTGATATCGCTTTTAAATTCTTTCACGGGTGTGGCAGCTGCATGTGGAGGATTCCTGTATAATAATCCGGTGATGTTAACCGGAGGAATTTTAGTAGGGAGTGCCGGTACGATTTTAACCATATTGATGTGCAAAGCCATGAATCGTTCATTAACCAATGTGATTGTTGGGGCCTTTGGAGGAAATAAAGCGGGAGGTGCAGCACAGGAAGCTGGAGGTACTTACAAAGAAATTTCGATGTCAGATACAGCCGTATTGATGGCGTATTCTAAGAAAGTGGTTATCGTTCCGGGTTACGGATTGGCAGTTGCTCAGGCACAGCATACTTGCCATGAGTTAGAAAAAGTATTGGAAGAAAAGGGGGTTGAACTCGTTTACGCGATACATCCCGTAGCAGGTCGTATGCCAGGGCATATGAATGTTTTATTGGCAGAAGCAGATGTGCCTTATGAAAAATTAAAAGAAATGGAGGAAATCAACCCCGAATTTGCACAGACCGATGTTGTTTTAATATTGGGAGCAAATGATGTGGTTAACCCGGCGGCCAAAAATGATCCTGCTTCACCTATTTATGGAATGCCTATTTTGGAGGTCGAGAATGCTCAACATGTGACTGAAAATAAACGAAGTATGAAACCCGGATATGCAGGAATCGAAAACGCCTTGTTCTTTCAACCGAAGACATCTATGCTATTTGGGGATGCTAAAAAAGTATTACAAGATCTGGTGTCTGAATTAAAGAGTATGTAATCCATTTTTGATTGTATCAATGGCTGAATAAATTTAAAAAAAAACAAATAATGTCTACAAACAACGATTCTTGGGGGTCGCCAATCGGTATCAATTTAGCGCTGGCCGGTAATGCGGTAGGATTTGGTTACTTTTTACGCTTACCGGGCAAAGCCGTGCTTAATGGGGGAGGAGCTTTTATCATTCCTTATTTGGTCTGCTTTTTATTAATGGGTATTCCTCTGCTATATGTCGAATGGGCAAGTGGTCGCTTTGGTGGAAAGCATGGTCATCATTCCACGCCCTTTATATTAGGAAGTATGCATGCCGGAAGAATTTGGAAGTATGTTGGAGTATTTGGAATTTTTACGAACCTGGCTGTTGCTGCATATTACTGTTATCTTGAATCCTGGACTTTATCATGGGTATGGAATTCATTCAGTGGCGTTTTTAGTGGTAAATCGCAGACGGAAGTAACGGGTGTTTTCAAATCTTATATTTCTTTGGATGGTCCGATGGCAATTATTGCATGGGTGGTTTGTCTATTTTTGAATAC
>DAIRSC010000122.1:3647-7020 GCA_036804585.1 Chitinophagaceae bacterium | reverse complement strand
AGGTCAGATGCTGAGGTGGTGATTCTTTCTGTTCCGGATGATACCCTCCGGCAAATGGCCGATAGCCTGAAACTCCCCTATCAAACGGTGATTCATACTGCTGGCTCAGTGCCTGCTTCCGTTCTTTCCGGTGTTTCGCAAAAACATGCCTGTATCTGGAGCATTTATTCGATTCAAAAAGAAAAAATCCCTACGCACCGCAATATTCCTATGGTGGTTAGCAGTCAGGATGCAAAAACATTGGAACTTGCCCAAAACCTCGCAAAGGACATCAGTGATGTGGTTTACATGCTGGACGATATCCAAAAATCGTGGGCTCATTTAGGAGCGGTAATCGCCAACAACTTTAGCAATCATTTAATGGTCGTTTGCGAGCAACTGATGCAGGATCATTACATTCCTTTTGAACTATTCCGGCCTATTATTCAGGATACCGTGGAAAAATTATCTCAACGGTCGCCAATAACCTTGCAATCAGGTCCTGCCATTCGGGGCGATGAACAAACCATCAAAGCCCAAATGGACATGTTGGCAGCTTATCCCATGTTTGCCCGTTTGTATGAAATGTTGAGTCGCTCAATTCAGGAAATACATCATACGCATCAAACGCCTTCTAGTTAGAATCCTGAATACCACAACAGATTGGGAAAAAGCCCCAAAACAAAGTTTTTATAGAAATCAATTCTTCCCTACATTTGCACCTCAAATTCAGAAAAGATGGGTGTTTTAGTCAATAAAAACAGCAAAGTAATTGTTCAGGGGTTCACAGGTACAGAAGGTACTTTTCATGCAACCCAAATGATTGAATATGGTACCAATGTCGTTGGTGGTGTTACCCCGGGCAAAGGTGGTTCAACGCATTTAGACAAACCGGTATTTAACACGGTGGCAGATGCCGTTCGTTTGGCCGGAGCAGATGTTTCAATCATTTTTGTACCGCCTGCATTCGCAGCCGACGCAATTATGGAAGCAGCTGATGCGGGCATCCAAACAATTATTTGTATCACAGAAGGCATTCCGGTGCAGGACATGGTGAATGCGAAACAATATATTAAAGACAAAGGCTGCCGTTTAATTGGACCAAACTGCCCGGGCGTTATTACCGCAGATGAAGCCAAAGTAGGTATCATGCCGGGTTTTATTTTCAAAAAAGGGAATATCGGCATTGTATCGAAATCAGGCACCCTTACTTACGAGGCAGCTGATCAGGTAGCAAAAGCCGGACTGGGTGTAACAACAGCTATTGGTATAGGCGGTGATCCAATTATTGGAACAACTACCCGCGAGGCCGTCGAATTATTGATGAATGACGAAGACACCCATGGCATTGTCATGATTGGTGAAATTGGCGGAGGCATGGAAGCAGAAGCCGCTAACTGGCTAAAAGAGAATATGCGCAAACCTGTGGTTGGATTTATTGCCGGACAGACTGCACCTCCCGGACGTAGAATGGGACATGCAGGAGCAATTGTTGGAGGATCTGATGATACGGCTGCTGCAAAAATGAAAATCATGCGTGAATGTGGTATTCACGTGGTTGATAGCCCTGCTGATATTGGCAAAACGATGGCGGCTGTATTGAATAAATAAGCAAGATTGAAAAATAAAAAACGAGCAGGATTTGAAGTCCTGCTTTTTTTATTCATGTTTAACCGAGAATTTAACGAAGCGAGACTCGAAGCTATTTTAAACAAAGCCTATAAAAGATTTGCTCTGTAACCCCGTGTTCGAAAAGCATATTGAGGCCATTTAGCCAAAGAATATGATTTTCTTATATCAAAAGGAAATATAAAGTAGTCATCTCGTCTTGGGACGAGATGGGGTATAATGCCATAATCATAGACGTTTCACGGTACTTCGAGATTATGTATATGAAATCGGTGTTATTCGTTTTTGCCCTTGGCTGTATGCAACTGCAAAATTTGGGTTCAATTTTATGCAGACTTGCTTCATGAAATGGTAATTTACTAAACAGATGACCGGGAATTTTGAAAATTAGAATTTATCATTATTTTCACTGCGAATTTCATTATGAAAACACCAATTATTTTCAAGTTACAGCCGATAAACCGCGCAGTTTCAAACTTTTGTTTCACGTACTACCGCTGTTACCTCAAAAGGAACACCTCTCCTGTAAATTCAAGCTTACATTAAAAACGATTCTATGAAAAGTACTTTCTTCGGATTACTTCTGATTATATTATCAGCAAACCTGATAGCCCAACAGCAAAGTGAAAGATTCTATTCCGACAAAAACTACAAAAAATATATCAGCCCCTTAACCGGATATAAATACAATGCGATTTCTGTGTCAATTTCAGAACCATTTATCAGCAAAACGCTTGATATCCATTATCAGCGACGAATTACCCCTCGTGTTTGGGGAGAAGCGGGATTATCCTTTGGATTGGGCCGAATGTCTTCCGAATTTGTGAAAAGCTATATCGGGTACTTTAGTTTAACAAGAGAAACAGCCAACCTGGATTTAAAATTCACTGATCCTGATCTTTTCATGGATTTCGATCCAAATTTCAACATACAAATGGGTGGAGGGTATAAATTAGGTATTTATAGAAGTATCCTCGGAATTGCCCCTTATAATACCATTTCTTACGGCCTTCAATTTCATCACCGAACAATGACGCTTGAATATGGCGTCAATTCAAAATCGCAAAACAAATTCCTGGATAATACATCCAAACTTAAATCCAATTCAGTTTTACTCAATTTTATGTACAAAAGCAATGTTGCCGGTCCGGTTGGTTTTGATATCTGCCTGGGTTTAGGGCCAGCCTTTTTAAACCTGAGTGATAGTAAACCTTATACTCCAACAAAGTTAAATAAGGTGGCGATGGACTATGCCGTTCAGGTCCGATTGTTTTTTGCATTTTTAAAATTTTAAGCCCTTGTCATGATGAAAAAAATATTTTACCTCATTTTATGCTTCACAGCTTTAGGTAGTTTAAGCAATAAATTATCAGCCCAGGAAAAATTAAAAGCCAATTTTTCCCAATCCGTGAATATGGAAAATCTGAAAGAAGGTTTTATATCACCGGCCTACACATTTACCCACAAAGAGGATGTTTACGTTCTATTGAACAATACCAATTACAAAGTCCTGTACTTGATCTATTTTTTAAAATTGACTCCTTTCTCTACGAATATGAGTTTATATAAAATCAACAAATCGAGCAAAGGAAAAAAGGGATTTGCCGAAACTGTGGACATTCCTTTGAAAGGGAAAATGTATCAGTTTGAAAAAGCCTGGTATAAAGATGGGAAATTAAATATCTACACAAGTTTTAAAGATGGCTTGAACAATAAGAAACATTTTTTCTGCACGCAATACAATTTTGATTCCAAAAGAAGTGAA
>DAIRSC010000122.1:0-3637 GCA_036804585.1 Chitinophagaceae bacterium | reverse complement strand
ATTATGAAAGTTGCTAAGAAGGAGTCTCCCGCCCTTCAACTTTCTAATAATGAAAAATACATGATGGCTGTGACTGAAAAGAAAAAAGACAAAAAAAGTTTCTACATCAATTACGGCATTCTGACACATGACAATGAATGGATTGAACAAGGTGAAAACATTTTATGTCAGTTGGAACATGATTTTAAAACGGTAGATTATTTGTTATCCGACAAGGGGAATATTATCGTTACCGCAGAAATGTACTTGCCAAGAAAATCGATACTGAAGAAAAAAATGTCCACCGAAATTCTTTTCGGGTTAAAAAATCAACAACTTAAAAAAATTGATTTGGATGATACCGCCGAATACGTTTCACCCCGTAAGTTATTTGTTGACCGAAATGGGAATGTTCGTCTTTGTCATTTATTCGGTGAAAAATCCAATAGCTTCATCGGTATCAGCATTGCAGACATTAACGAAGGAAATTTTACCTTAGGTGCACACAAGAATTTTTTATTCAAAAACCTGGTCGAAAACACCTTGCCTCAGGGAAGAGTTGGAAGCTATCAAAAAATTACAAAAATTAGTACTGCTCCGGATGGTTCCATTTTAATTCTTTCGGAAAACTTCACACATCGAATTGTCACTACTACCCGACGTAGCGGAACCGGACAGAATGCCACGTATCAAAGCAATACCGACCATTTCTATGATTATGGCCCCTGGTTAATATTTAGCTTTGATAAAGACTTCAATCATTTGACGTCCACCTATTTTAATTATAAAGCCAGTTATAAAAATCAGGACTTAGGCTCAGGGCTTGATTTTATTTCCACCAACCAAAATATCATTTTATTCTCCGATAAATATTTTTACAAGTATGAGCGGGCTGATAAAAAATTTAATGGAAAAGGCAAAGTAAAATTCAAAACCAAATCGGCGATGAAATCGTTCGTGGGACAACACTCGGAATATTTGTTTCAGGAAAATACCAATATGGCCTATTTATTTGAAATAATCAGTAAACGACAATTCAAGATTCACGAATACAACTTGAATTAGAAATTCATTGATTCACAAGATATAATCTGAATAAAGTTGGCCCATCCGGCTTTAGTCAGGAATTTCTTGTTTTGTTTAAAAATTCCCATTCAACCGAGAATTTGCAGTTGCAAGGCACGAAGCTATTTTTAAACAAAGCCTGTAAAGTATTTGCTCGGTAAGCCCGAATTACGCTAATGTGAATGGGTAGATAGACCAGAGAGCTGATGAGACGAGAGTAAATACCTGCCTGTACCGATTTACTCTTTGTTGACGAGTAACGAGTACTACAAAGAGTATTTCCTTAATAGGATGGCTGTTTAGACCAAGAACATTGGCCTAAGCCGTACCGATGAAGTGGATGTACCTAAGGAACGAAAGTTACAACCACACTATTTGTATTACAGATTTTTCAATTTAGATTTTAATCAACATTTCTCCTTCAGCAATATAATTTCTGGAGAATAACTGGATAATCTATAGAAATTATAGACTAAAGTTGTTTAAATTTAATTTTAATTGAAATGTTTGAATTTCGATTTCTTACAAAATTGTATGATGAAACAAGGCTTAAAAATATTCTATCTCCTGCTATTTTCCGTTACAACCTATGCCCAACCGACCCAATTCACTGCTGGAGGGGCGCAGCAACTCTATTGGAATTGGAGGCCAGATATTTCAGATTCAAGTTATGAATTTATTTTAGAAACCTATAATACAGTTTATTTTTCATCTCTCAATACTTGTAGTCGTGTAGGCATCTATTACTGGAACGAATGTACTTATACCAAACCCTATTTTAATTGCACAAGTACCGGGCCCGGAGTAGTTACCTGCTTAAATAATTTACTTTATGACACTTTATTTAAGGTAACACCGGGCAATGGAGAATTTGATTCCTTGTGTTGTTATATCAACCCTTATAATTTCGGCATGTCAGGAATTAACGACACCTATACCCGCACTTCCCCCAACCGTTACAAAATACGTTATAAAGGAATAGTAACCTTACCTGAAAAATGTAGCAAATGGCATTTCTCGATTGGCGATATCAGTCCCTTTGATTGCAACGGCATGGGAGACTATGCCGTTCGAACTTCCAACAAAAATGCTACCACATCAGTAGCGGCCTTCGAAATGACTAATATAGATTCATTTATTTATCAAGGTTATATTAATGGAATCAATACCATTCCGGTTAACTACGGTAGTATACATATGGTCACTTTAAACAATTTAGACTTCCAAAATAACAATTCTCCGCGCTGCCTCAACACTCCTTGGTATGTATCGCCCATCGGGCAACAAAGTATTTTATCGCCTGCACCACATGACCCTGATCATGATAGCCTAGATATTCAAATTGCGGATACCATTTTTTCCAATGTCCTTCCAAACTATTTTCCGTCCCTAAACTGGCAATTTTTTTTGATGCAAAATGCCAATGGCGATTATAGCAACGATCTGTTTATGTTTAAAAACTGGTTTGCTCCTTTACCCGGTCAAACCGGAACCAATCCGTTACGATATGATGCGAAGTACAACCCTTTTGATACCGATAGTACTTTTCACTTAGACTCACAAACCGGTCAGGTTTCTTTCGTGGCAAAATCTGAAATGCATCCACTGCTGTTTTTTAGCATCAAAGATTATCGAAATGGCATTCTCGCCAGTGAAACATTTTACTTCAATCAATTTACCACACTTCCCTCTTCAAGACCACTCCCTCAACTTCGGATTGATACATCCACATTGGTTGGCGGTTTCTTTTTATCCAATGGAAGAATTAAAGCGTTTAAAAATATCCCGCTTCAATTTGAATATGACATCTTGTTAAACAATGCCAATGGTGTATTATCCGTTAAACATACTGCCGATTCAACACTTCCCGGAACGGCAGTCTGCCAAATAATCAATAATAAAACAGATAGTGTAAGATGTAAATTCAGTTGGACACCCGGCAATACTGAAAATGGTCTGTACACTTATTTTACGGAAGCTAAGGATACCAATTGTGTCATACCTTTTGCCCAACACAAACTAGTATTCACGCATGCCATTGAAGTTGGCAGTTATCCTCAAGCTGCAGAGCATTTCAATGAACAACACGAATTAACGATTTCTCCAAACCCGGGAACAGGCATATTCAATGTTCACTCAAACACAAGGATAGAAAAAATAGAAGTCTTTGATTTGTCCGGAAAAAAAATGCTTGAACATTTCCCCTTGCAACTACAAAGCTTCAATATAAACCTGTCATCCTTACCGAATGGAATTTACATGATTTCAAGTCCGCTTCATCGAACGCAAAAACTTGTTCTTATTCGCGAATAATTTTGATGGGTATGCATCAATCATCAATCTAATGGCAATATTTCGGGTCTGATGATTAATCTGAAAATAGAAACTATTACAAGTTGGAGTCAATTTCGTTCATATAGTTGCACGGTAATTGTTTATATCTCTTCAATAAACTTGAAGTTCACTTCTTGATTTTTGCTTCTCTTTGGCATCTTCAAATTCTTCATCATCGCCCAAGGGCTTTCTCATGCGTAAGGAACTACCCCTCGAACGCTTCCTTGAATTTGAAGCGCCTATGAGATAATCAGCAAGC
>DAIRSC010000121.1:0-7074 GCA_036804585.1 Chitinophagaceae bacterium | reverse complement strand
AAAAAAAGCAGCCAAGAAAAAGGAGCACTTCCTTTGGTTTAAGTTGACCCTGATTGCACTTTCATCGGCGAAATTCGCGACAACAAATCATTTTTCTCCCATATCCAAACTTATGGCTTTGCAACCTCTTATGCCGAAAAAGTTCGTTCTCTGGATGCATTGAGTAGTATTCAAAACCAGGCCGATACGATTCGATATACGTTATTGCGTGCACTCAATGATGCCGAAGATGATATCCGGCTTAAAACCTTAAACTGGATCGATTGGAAAATCGAAAATTCTTACCAACGGGCTGAAGTTGATTTAATCAAGTTATCACAAAATGATCCTTCTCCGGCAGTCAGGGCCAAGGCTATAGAAATACTGGGCAGTCGCAAACGACCGGAATGGCTCAATCATTTTAAACAACTTTGCAAAGACTCATCGTATCAGGTGAATGGTGAAGCTTTATGGGCAATTTATCAAATTGCGCCCGCCGAAGCTTATCCACTGGCAACATCGCAGGCCCCCGAAGCAAAGGGTCATTTGAGTCGTAAAATTTCTGAAATTTATATTGCTTCAGCCAACCCGGAATATATTCCTTTTTTCATCCAAAAATCGCCCCGGGTTTTTGGGCGACAGCGAGCTGAATGCATCCACGATCTGACGAAACTATTGGTCAAAATCAATCTGGACAGCAACTATCAGCAAAACCTTGATTTCTACCGCGACAAAGCCAATAATGATCATTACCCTGAAGTACGAAAAGCGGCCTTAAAAGGTTTAGGAATGATTCGCAAACAATACCAAACAGCCGCCGAGCAGTCGAAAAACAGTGACATCAAAAAAATGTTGACCGACAATGCCAACATCATCCGTGAGTATATGGGATTTATCATCAGCGCGCGCCCCGATGAATGGACCACTGATGTATTGGAATCTGCCGAAATTAATTATTTATAAAGTTTCGGGCGGCCGGGCACGCTATCCACTTCAAGTCCTCTTCCGCTTTGTCGGAATGCGGGCTTTTCGTTCCTATCTTTGCCGCGAGTAATCAGTGCACCAAATCGTGGGATGACTGATTTAGATGATTTTATCCCGATCAGTTACCCGGAACCAACTGCACATAACTGGTATCTCCAAAATCGACCAATCGCAATTTCAAACTATCCGTGTTTAAAGCCATGATAGTCATGGTCATGGTTTCACCAAATCCTTTCATTTTGGCTTCATCAATTTTTATATCCTCTCCCTCTAAATTAAAATAAGCCGAATCCTGACCATCGATAGATGTATTCACCACCACCCCATTCGAACGAAACTCCATAAACATATTGTCCATAGCCACCTGTTGTTCCTTGACAGATCGTTGCATTTCAGCACGTATTTCCATTTTCAAACTATCCAGATTGACCACTTCTTTCAAAGTAGGGTCATTTTGCCCAACCGTATCGAGATAAATCTGCATGGCATGCATATCTTGTTCCATTTTTACATTTTTTAATGCCACTGTTTTCCATTTCCTGCAGAGTTGACTCTTTTTATCCGTTTTACAAGAAATTCCCAGAGCCAGAAGTGCTGTCAGGAGGATGTATTTGTTTATAAACAATCGTTGCATTGTGCAAAATTAGGACTTAAAAACGGCTATTTTGCAGTAATTACGCATACCTTTGCGCCTGAAAATGAAATTTAAATGAGTAATTCCACAACAGAACCAAAATTAGAAACAATTATGATGGATGATGTCAAACACGAAACGCCGATTAAAAATGTAACCGTTATCGGTGCCGGTACTATGGGAAATGGTATTTGCCATGTGTTTGCACAACATGGATACAATGTGAATATGATGGACATGTCTGCCGAAGCCATGCAAAAAGCCCTGGCAACCATTGGCAAAAACATGGATCGCCAAATTCACAAACAAACCCTGACTGAAGTTGAAAAAGAAGCTGCGATCGGTCGGATTAAAACATTTACAGATATAAAAGAAGCGGTAGTTGATGCTGATCTCATTGTGGAAGCAGCTACTGAAAATATCGACCTGAAAATTAAAATATTTAAAAGTCTGGATGAAATGGCTCCTGAAAAAGCCATTCTTGCCACGAATACTTCTTCCATTTCCATTACACGAATTGCATCTCACACTACACGCATGGGTAAAGTAATCGGTATGCACTTTATGAATCCGGTGCCTGTGATGCGTCTGGTTGAAATCATCAATGGATATGGTACCGACAAAACCACCACAAAAATCATCTATGATTTGAGTGAAAATCTGGGAAAAGTTCCATGTATCGTTAACGATTATCCTGGTTTTATTTCAAATCGTATTTTGATGCCCATGATCAACGAAGCAATTCTTTCTTTACAGGAAGGTGTTGCAGGCGTTGAAGATATTGACACCATCATGAAATTAGGTATGGCCCATCCAATGGGACCATTACAATTGGCAGATTTTATTGGTTTGGATACTTGCTACAGCATCATGAATGTTTTACAAATGGTGTTTGGCAATCATAAATATGCTCTTGCTATACTTTTGGCCTACATGGTTCAAGCTGTTTTTCTCTGTTGATTATCCGGTGAGGGTTTCTATAAGCATGTACCAGGAAGCAAAGAACTGGTTGTGAGTGAGCGTTTCAGCGACAAAAAATGGTCGATGTAATTGAAACGAAAATTTTGTAAAAGCACTGCTCCAATGGCAGTGCTTTTTTTCATGCCTATTTTTTTATGTACCGAGATAGCCTTTACCGGTTGGTTTTTAGTTGTAGTCATATTTCATTGGTTTAGCAAATGTATATTTTGAATAAATGCCTTTTGATTCATGCGAGATTCACATGGGTTTGACCTAAAAAATCCTTTACTTTGAAGCTTCTTGTGACGCACGAAATTTATCTGAGACGCTGTACTGAACTGGCCACCATGGGTTTAGGTCATGTTTCACCCAACCCCATGGTTGGAGCAGTTCTCGTTCATCAAAATCAGATCATTGGCGAAGGTTATCACCAGCAATTTGGTGAGGCACATGCAGAAATAAATTGCCTGAACAGCGTAAGCGCGGATGATCAACTACGCATCAAAGATGCTACACTATATATCTCACTTGAACCTTGTAATCATTTTGGCAAAACGCCACCATGTACCATGGCTATTCTTCAAGCCGGTATTCGAAAGGTTGTGGTGGGTAGTTTGGACCCCAATCCAATGGTAGCAGGTGCAGGAATCCGTCACTTACGCGAAAACGGCATTGAGGTGATTGAAATAAAAGATCATCAAGAAGCCGGTTTGCTCAATCGTAGATTTTGGATTAATCAAACCTTGCAGAGGCCATATCTGATTTTAAAATGGGCCCAAAGTGCGGATGGATTTATCGGACAACCAGGAAAAAAGATTGCCATCTCCAATGCTTACAGCAATCGTTTGGTGCATCAATGGAGAAGTGAGGAAGATGCCATTTGGGCTGGATACCGAACCGTGTTAAACGACAATCCCCGCCTGAGTACCCGCTTGATCCCCGGGAGATCGCCTCAACGTGTTATTTATGATCGTGAAGCCAATCTGGACAAAAATTTGGCAGTATTTGAACAAAGTGTTCGCATGCATTATTATCATTCCATGGCCGAGTCTTCCAAAGGCATTTTCTTAAACCCATCCGATTATTTATCTGCCCTGCTCAAAGACCTTTATGCAAAACAAATTGGCTCTGTGTTAGTAGAAGGTGGAGCCTCACTGCTTTTCGAACTTTTTCAAAGCGGATACTATGATGAAGTGCGCGTTATTCAATCACAAGTTCAGCTTCATCAAGGTGTACCCGCACCATCACTAACGCATGATTTAATTTTACAGGAATCCTTCAATTTAGGTGGAGATGATATTCAAATCTATACCCGACGCCAAAGCCAAACATGTTATTCCTGATTTTATCCATATTTCTAAATGCTTATTTAGGCCTTGCCTTTGTAATTTTCAAAAGATTTCACATCGACCTCTTTCAGGCGATTGTTTTCAATTATCTCACCTGTGTAATCACGGGAAGTATGGTATTGGGACAATTCCCAATTCATGCGACCACCCCAGCCGAGCCTTGGTTTAAATGGGCGATTCTCATGGGAGCCTTATTTATTTCTGTGTTTAATCTGATTGCGTTTTCATCCATCAAAGCTGGCGTTACCATCACACAAACAGCCAATAAATTATCTCTGGTGATTCCTTTTATTTTTTCGTGGATATATTTTCAGGAATCAGTAGGAATGCTTAAAATAGCCGGAATTGTTTTGGCTATGTTCGCGGTGGTATTCGTGAGTTTTCGAAAACAAAATAACGATGCTTCCGCATGGCAAATGAAAGACCTTGGCTTACCCTTCATCCTGTTCCTAAGCAGCGGTATCATTGATACACTCACAACATTTGTACAACAAAGTTATCTCCAAACAGATGCAAAATCGAATGCCTATTTAATCGGTGGGTTTCTGGTAGCGGCCACCTTGGGATCGGTTGTACTACTGATCCAATATCTGCAAGGCAAACGTCAATTTCATGTCAAACATTTATCGGCCGGAATTATTTTAGGTATCCCAAATTATTTTTCGATTTATTGTCTGGTAAAGGCCTTACAATGGCCGGGAATGAGCAGTTCCGCAGTGATTCCGATTAACAATATTGGCGTTTTGTTTGTGGTTAGTTTAGTCGGCATTTTTATCTTTAAAGAAAAACTCATCCCAATGAACTATTGGGGTCTTTTTGTTTCCTTGCTGGCTATCTTGTTGATTATTTTGGGCGACTAAATAGATGAATGACATGCTCACATATCGATCATTGGAAGGACTCACCGAAGCGGAATTTAAAGACCGGGGTAGTCGGTTTCTCGCATATGCCAATCATGTGAACGATACCGCCGACATCAAATCATCAATAAAATCTTTGAAAGATTTGCATCCTAAAGCGGTGCATCATTGTTATGCCTATCGATTGGGCTTAAATAAAAATCAATTTCGGGCCAATGATGACGGAGAACCGGCCGGCAGTGCTGGCAACCCTATACTGGGACAAATTGATCGTTTAGAATTGACACATACCTTGGTGGTGGTGGTGCGTTATTTTGGCGGCAATTTGTTGGGTGTACCCGGACTCATCAACGCCTATAAAACATCCGCTCAAATGGCCCTCTCGGCAAATACAATCATCACTTATGATGTTTGCGTCAGCTATCATTTATCTTTTGATTATAACCTTACCAATCAAGTGATGCGCATTGTAAAACTAACCCAGGCAAAAATTCTTTTTCAGGAACTCAATCTGTTTTGCGAAATGAACATTTCATTGCCGGTGAAAGAAGTTAGTCGTTTTGAGGCACTCACTGCAGATTTACACACTTTGAAAGTCCAGGCTTTAGAAGAGTCATTGTAAACCAAATTGAATAATGGAATAGACCCATAAAATTGGTTCAACATTATTTCAATCGGCATAAACGATTAAAAAATTAGTCTATGAACCCATGCATATTTCCGAGTTACTCTTCTGTTTCAAAAGTTTTGACACTGTCCTTGCTATTCATCACCAACTGATAAATTTGTTGGGGCTGACGATAAATATTGCGATTATACTTATTGCCTAAAACAATAATGGTAAAGTTGTCCTGTATAAATCGGAAGAAACAAGTATTGTTTCCATGCCACCATCCATTGTGAAATACAATTTTGGTTCCATCGGTATAATTCAGCATACGCCAACCTAACCCATAATTTTTCACCCCGGGTTGTTCAAAACTATAGGGTTTAAATGCCTCTTCGATGGTGGAATATTTTAATAATTTATTGGTGTAAAGAGCCTGATCCCATCGATAAAGATCCCGCACGGAACTGTAAATACCCTTATCGCCGGCGACCCCATCCAGGTGCATATCCGGCTCCATGATCCATTTGGCATTGTAACAAAAAGCAGCCGTACATTGTTTTTCTTCTTCCGGCTCCAATACAAAAGTGCAATCCATTCGAAGAGGTTGAAAAATAAAGCGCTTCATAAAATATGCAAATTTCATCCCACTGACACTTTCCACAACTGAGGCAAGCAGGGCATAATTGGAATTACTGTATTTAAAAGCCGTATTCGGGCTAAATAATAGTTTCGGTTTTTTGGTGGCAAAGAGTTGCACCACATCATCATTGTTTAAATACAACTTATTTGCCGGCTTCGCTGCAAATTTGATATAATCCGGTAAACCACTGCGGTGATTTAATAACATTCGCACGGAAATACCTTCATAAGGAAAAGACTTCAGATACTTCGAAACCGGATCATCGATATTCAACAATCCTTTATCACGAAGTAAAAGAATAGCCGCACTCGTTAAGGTTTTGGAGGTAGATGCCAATTGACTGCGGGTATCTTCATTCCACATGGCACCGCTTTCCTTTTGACTATATCCAAAATAACGTTCGTACAAAATCTGGCCGTGGTAACCCACCAAAACCGAACCATTAAAACCTGCTGCCACCTGACGCTTATAAAAAGTATCCAGTCGATAAATCATACTCTTAAATGCCGGAGCATTAGTATCCGATAAATCTATATTGACTTTCCCAAACTGAGAAGGCGTTTCAGGGGCTGGTTCGGGTTGTTCTTTCGGTTTACCCTGTGTAGAACAAGCCGAAAAAAATAAGCACCCGATGATATACATAAATTTGATAATCTGTCGCCTCATGCTTACAAAAATAGAATTGTAGCTATTATTGCATTGTTAAAATATTCAGGGTGATGTGCATAACTCCAAACTTTGCCGCATTTGTAAAAAGTATCACCCTTATTTCAAATCGTAGAAATTCTGTATTAAGTTTGTGGCCTTCTAAAAAACAGTTAGCTATCATGAATTTCCAACTCAGCGAAGAACATCTTTCCGTACAACAAGCAGCCAGAGATTTTGCCCAGAACGAATTATTACCCGGTGTGATTGAACGGGATGAAAAACAAAGCTTCCCGGCCGAGCAAATCAAAAAATTGGGTGAGCTTGATTTTATGGGCATGATGGTTGACCCCAAATATGGCGGTTCCGGCATGGACACGATTTCCTATGTTTTAGCGATGGAAGAAATTTCA
>DAIRSC010000120.1:0-7127 GCA_036804585.1 Chitinophagaceae bacterium | reverse complement strand
TTATACATTCTGGTCATCTCCCTGCTTATTTTTATACTGTACAGAATATTCGAATATAGCTCCTTTAATTATTTTCGATTTTCTTCGAAACTATCTACTGTAGAAGCCAACCTTGAATCAGGCCACAAAACAAACATACTCTTACACTAAGAAATCAAGAAAGCCATACAAAATCAGGATTTTCGCTTGGCTGTTAACCTGCTTTATCGCAAGACCATTTATCTCCTGGATCAAAAAAATCAGGTGGTATATGAAGAAGACAAATCCAATTGGGCATATGTACAGGAACTGATTGGAAAACCTACCGAGAGAACCTTTTCCACTTTAACCCGTTACTTTGATTATATCTGGTATGGTTCGTATCCTCTGAATCATGGCGAATTTAAAAATATTCATGACCAATTTAAACAATTTGAAACTGACTTGGCATGATGAACCACCGGACATTTTCTTTTTTCTCTCTGTTGTTATTATTGAGTGCTTGCAATGAAAAAAAATCAACGGATTGGTCGGAGCAATACTCCCGGAATTCCAAACAACCTTATGGTTACCATATCGCTTATCAGCACCTGGATGAGTTATTTCCATATGCAAAAATTAAAGCCGGTTTAAAAATCATGACTGAGGTAGATGCCATCAATAAATCTACGATAAACACAGACGGAAACATCCTCATTGCGGTTGCAAAAAGTTTTGAACTGAATGATGATGAACTCAGTCGAATGAAAAAATTTGTTGAGGCCGGTAATGGAGTGGTCATTCTTTCGGAACACTACAGCAAAAACATCCTTGATTTTTTTGGGATGAAGTATACCGCACAAACTATCAAAAATTACAACTTAAAAGATACCATCCAAAATCAACTATTTTATCTTCAATTCAACGACTCAATATATTATTTTCGTTTCAGTGGGTTTCCTGCAAATCATACTTTTCAGTTCAAGGATACCTCGCTGGAATCCATAGCCGTCTTAGGTTGCTCTGGCCAAAAAAATCATCCCAATCTTTTAGCATACGAAAAAAATCAGGGTATTTGGTTTATCCATCATTCGCCAATTGTATTTAGTAACTATTTTATGTTACTAAATCAGAACAGGGCTTATTATGAGTTGCTCCTTTCCTATTTGAACGAATATCCCAACAGTGTCTCCTGGTTCAATTATTTTACGAAATCAGAAAATGAAACAACCCAAAAAGAAACCTGGACTTCCCTGCTAAAATATCCGGCATTACGCTATGCCTTCTTCATTCTCCTTGGATTGCTGCTGGTTTATACCCTATTCCAATCTAAAAGAAAACAACGCATTATTCCTCCTCGCGAAAGCAATGCCAATGGATCTTTGGAATTTGCAGAAACAGTCGGCCTCTTATATTTAAACACGGGCAATCATAAAAATCTCTCAGATAAAATGATTCAGTTTTACCTTGAAAATATGCGTATCAAATTTGGTATTCGATTCAAACTTTGGGATGATGCATTTGTGGAAATCCTTTCGCGCAAAACCGGGCATTCGCTGGTTGAAACCAAATCATTTGTAGACTATCTGATATATATTCGCCAAAATAGTGATATCACCGAAACGGATATCAAACATTTATACCATCAAATACAAAAGTTTAGTACATATGGGAATACCCCTCTTTGAAAATCGCATTGACATTGAACAAATTCATGTTGCCGTAGAGGATATCAAGCGAGAAATCGGACGTGCGGTTGTTGGGCAACACCAAACGGTGGAAATGATGCTGGTTGCCCTTTTTGCCAATGGCCATTTGTTGTTGGAAGGTGTGCCGGGTGTTGCCAAAACACTGACTGCAAAATTACTGGCAAAGACCATTGATGTGGGTTTTTCGCGAATTCAGTTTACGCCCGATCTGATGCCAAGCGATGTGATGGGAACCAATGTTTTTAATCCGCAAAAAATCACCTTTGAATTTAAAAAAGGACCCATTTTCAGCAATATTGTGTTGATTGATGAAATCAACCGCGCTCCCGCTAAAACCCAAGCAGCTCTGTTTGAAGTGATGGAAGAAAGAACCATCACAGTGGATGGCGTAAGTTATATGTTAAAAAATCCCTTCATGGTTATCGCCACTCAAAATCCGGTGGAGCATGAAGGCACTTATCAACTACCGGAAGCTCAACTCGACCGATTCGCGTTTAAACTCAATATCCATTACCCTCAATTACAGGATGAAGTAGAAATTTTACAGCGGCATCAACAAGGCCAAAACCTGCATCACATGATACAGGAAATTCAATCAATTTTAAAAGCTGAACAACTGAATTATTTACGGGAAGTCGTCTCTAAAGTTTCTGTCGAAAACAAATTACTGGAATATATCGCTCAAATTGTCAATCAAACCCGAACACATGGCGGTTTAATGCTGGGTGGTTCACCCAGAGCATCTGTGACAATCTTAAATACGTCGAAGGCTTTGGCCGCGATTCGGGGCAGAGACTTTGTAACTCCGGAAGATATCCTTGAAGTAGCCAAACCGGCGATGCGCCACAGATTAGCTCTGACCGCCGAAAAAGAAATGGACGGTGCAAGCACGGATGATATCATTCAAGAAATCATTAAAGGCATTGAAATACCCCGCTCTTAAAAAAATGAATTAGGGTCGGCGACCAGAGTATAAATGTTTTTCAGAATGGTAAGAGGAGCGCACCAATGGACCGCTTTCAACATGATCCAGCCCAATCTGATAACCAATTTCTTTCAATTCTGCAAACTCATCCGGATGTACAAAACGTACGACCGGCAGGTGTTTTGGAGTAGGTTGAAGATATTGTCCGATGGTTACCACATCGCAACCATTATCAAATAAATCCTGTAGGGTTTGAATCACATCTTGTTTTGTTTCTCCCAAACCCAGCATGATTCCACTTTTGGTTCGCATGCCTCCTTGTTTCAATGTACGTATCACCTCCATACTCCGATGATATCGGGCCTGAATTCGGACTTTTCGCGTAAGCGTTTCGGTAGTTTCAATATTGTGTGAAACCACTTCAGGCGCCACATCAATGATTCGCTGAATATTCTCCTTATCTCCTTTAAAATCAGGTATCAAGGTTTCCAGCGTTGTTTCAGGATTTAATGCTCTGACGGCCTTAATGGTATTTGACCAAATGATACTTCCGCCGTCTTTTAATTCGTCCCGATCAACTGAGGTAATGACGGCATGCTTGACTTTCATCAAATAAATCGCTTCTGCAACCCTTTGCGGTTCATCCCAATCCACAGGATCAGGACGACCTGTTGACACGGCACAAAATCCACATGACCTTGTACAAGTATTGCCTAATATCATAAAAGTTGCGGTTCCTTCACCCCAACATTCACCCATGTTGGGACAATTACCGCTCTCGCAAATAGTGTGCAACTTATGCGTATCAACCAAACCACGCACATGTCGATAATTTTCGCCAATGGGAAGTTTAACCTTTAACCAGTCTGGTTTTTTAACGCGCTGAACTGTATTGGAATCAACCGGGGTACCGCAAGACATGAGGCAAAGGTAATTCAAGAAATGAGATGGTTACAAAACTATTAAAAATAATTGGCTCAATCATATGGCTTCAAATTTCTGCGTTACTTTGAATTTTTAACGATATCCTGATCAACAGAATCACTCAATACTTAGGGGCTGCCGGTTATCTCACCGGCGCTTCAAATTAAAGGAAGCGTTCGAGGGGTAGTACTGCGGTACAGCCCTTGGACGATGACGCGGAATTTGAAGATGCATGTGAGCAGTGAAAATCACAAAAAAATGCAAGCTTATTGAGGTGATATGAAAAATTATTGTGCATCTAAATGAACGAAAATTACTCCATCATGTACTGGAATCAACTATTTTCACGTTAATCAGCAGACCCTAAATAACTTTTGCAATGGTCTCGAAATGCTTTGGATAAAAAAAAGAAACCGCCCAATAAAAGGCGGTTTCCGAACTATCTAAACAATTTAAAAACTATTTCGTCACCACAAATTTAGATTGTGTGCGACCATTTTCTGTAATCACATTTACAAAATAAGTACCTGCACTCAATTTAGAAGTGTTATATGCAAAGGTATTTTGCTGTACATTTTTTACAGAATAAGTATCAAATACTTTTCCGGTTACATCCATGATTTCATATTGGATGCTTGCGCTCATTTGATCCAATTCAACCGCCACATTGACAACTGAAGAAGTTGGGTTTGGATAAACATTTACAGAACCTGCAAAATTGGCAACATCTTCAACGGATTCTGTTTTATTGGTGTTCATATGTAAAGCGATAGAAGGAGATCCTGCATTTGCAAAACCACCACCGTACATAGTACCATTAAAATACAAAGGATTACCATAACCATTGTCGAATTGTAAATTGGCACGATAATCTGAATAATAATCAGCACCCATTGCAAAACCTGTTGTAGTTCCGGGAATGCTAACACGTAACCAATAATCAGACATATCTTCCAATTTAATCAATTGACCAGGAGCAACTGTATTCACTAAATTCATGGTCAACAATAAACCGCTAATAGGAAAAACATCAGTGGCAGTTAATTGATAAGTAGCATTTGCAATTTCATCCAATTCCGTAGCATAATCAATTGCACCGTTGCCGTCATTGTCTGACCATTTTGAAAGGGTCACCAATACATCCTGACCAGTAAATACTGAATCATCAATCACAGGGCGCATCAATACTACCTGTACTTTTTTCGCGCTAAATCCGCCATTACGAATATGTAATATTGGTCCCCATTCTGCAGCTGAGTTTACATTGATATAGCTGTTGGCAACCGGACGAGATTTTACAAAATCATATTCGCATTTTGAATACACTGAATCATGGATTGCAAATTCATAAGTCCAATCATTATTTAATGGTGCTAAACCAGTTTCTGTGAAAGGTATTGTAGCCATGGTGTTCTCAATCAAATAACGGCCTTTAGGCGCATCATTCATATCAAAGCCTTGTAAAGTTGTACCAACGGTATCCAAACGAACAGCCAAAATTGAGTCCAATGTACTTACCGGTGTTGCAAAGCTCCAGTTTACTGAGTTTGAATCCTGTAAGGTATAAGCCCCCCCGGTAAATTGAGAATTGTAACTTTTCCATACTTTCTGAAACAAGGTATCCCATGAGTTTGTGCTGAAATTATAAAAAACAGAGCCTCCAAATACGCGGAAGTCTTCATCCATCATACCAAATTGTGTACTTACCTGATGAGAAGGGATAGAGCGACCAACAGGCAATGCCGGACCATCGTTCATAAATCCGATATCGATTGGATTTGCTATCGGATCAAAATTCCATGCTGCCAAAGAAATACTTACAGGATTACCGGCATCAATTTGAGCCTTCATCGCATTTCCGTCAGCGTTTGTTACCATCACCACAGGAATTTCAACCAATGCACCATCGGCACCGGCACCCATTCCCGCGACACCCAAGAGGTTATTTACCAGAATCACCCCACGCGCTCCAGCATCTTGTGCTCTTTTGGCTTTACTACCAAATTCACAACCACCTCGAAAAATCAATGCAAATTTTCCGGTAAAATATCCCGGTGCAAAAGACACACAACCATCCAGATTGTTGGGATCAAAAATGACATCCATTCCTTCCCAGGTAGAGTCGATACTTGTTCCCCAAGGCGCTGTGGTTGAAGTAGAATCTATTTCTTCGATGATTTTGTATCCCTGAATGGATCCAGGTGCATCAACCCTGAAACTCGAACGTCTGTTCTGCGCATCAGCATTGGAGTTGAATCCAAGCAAACAAAGCAGGAACAAAGACATGGATAATGTAATTTTCTTCATTTTCATTACTTTTTTGTTAAATTTAAGTCCAAATGTAGTGGAAAGTTTTGTTAATTGAAGTGTGCTGGTCGATTTTTTTTACCCCCTATCGTTTAGAAAAAAAGAATGGTTTTTGTTAAGCTTTAAATGCTTTCCGCTTGGCTAAAAACGATTTAAAATCCACCAAATTCATCGAACTCAAGTTATGTTCAGCTCTTAATCCCGCTTTTTGTGCCGATAAAACGCCAAATCGAATATCTTCAATCCCCATTAAGCTATGGGCATCCGGATTAACCGATAACATCACCCCGGCCGAAATGGCAGAACCCACCCAGTTCCAGTCCAAATCCAACCTGCGGGGATGGGCATTGATTTCTATTACCACCTGATGGGCCTTGCATGCTTCGATAAGCCTTGGATAATTGAGTGGATATGCTTTCCGACTGAGCAACAAGCGCCCAGAAGGATGCCCCAAAATGGTTGTATATGGATTCTGAACCGCATTTAAAATCCGCTCCATCGCCTTTTCTTCGGTCATATTCAGGTTTTGATGAACCGAAGAAATCACCAAATCAAATGTTGCCAGGACATCAGCCGAATAATCCAATCGACCATCGTTTAAAATATCACATTCAATGCTTTTGAATATGTGAAAAGGGGCTAATAAGATATTTAAACGATCGATTTCTTCCTGTTGTTGCTGAATTCTTTCAACGGATAATCCATTTGCATAAAATGAACTCACCGAATGGTCACTCATTACCAAATATTCATAACCTTTGGACATACAGGCACGAGCCATTTCTTCGATACTGTTTGAGCCATCACTCCATCGACTGTGACTATGAATCACACCCCGAACCTCATTTGGTTGAATAAGATGTGAAGGTTGAATAAAATCTGGCAGTTCAACTTCTCTTCTCAAACACGCCGGTAAGCTTGGTAATCCATTTTGGATAAAAAAATCCGATTCATGGGCGAATGTTTTTTGTTCAATTCTCTTGTTCGCCATTTGACTCCAATAAGTCTCAGTGCTACTTAAGCGAATGGCTTCTTGTATAAATTCCGTTGGACGACAAGGGTAAATCCTGACTTCGATTTGATCGGAAAAAGAATACAATAAATAATCTTCTTTGGAATCAATCAATTTAAAGCTCCCCAACTTCAATTTTTCTAGGATTTGAGATTGGGCACTTGCTACAATAAACGATAAATGTTCGATCACATCTTCCTGCATCGCAAAATTGCCGCAAACCTGAAACGGAACATCAAATTTTTCATTGAAATACGCGGCGATTTCCTTCACAAAAGGCTCTACCTGTGCG
>DAIRSC010000119.1:0-7207 GCA_036804585.1 Chitinophagaceae bacterium | reverse complement strand
CCAAAAAACGCTTCCTTAAATTTAAAGCGCCATTGAGTTAAAGAGCCACCCCCTAAATAAAAATCTCATGAATTTTTGGAGAGGGCATTCAGGGCGTTTTGATTATGAAAACTAGCCTGAAACATTTACCTTTATCTATAATTTTTCATGCAAGCATACGCCAAATCCTTTAGCCGAATTCAGTCAATCCTTAAAGAGTTGAGAGAAAATTGTCCTTGGGATAAAAAACAAACCATTCATACCCTGAGGCATTTAACCATTGAGGAGACCTATGAATTAGCCGATAGCATTACCGAAGAGAATTGGGATGGGCTTAAAGAAGAGTTGGGTGATTTACTGCTTCATATCTTGTTTTATGCTCGCATTGCCGAAGAATCTAAACATTTTGACATCGGTGACGTGATTGAAGGTGTTTGTAATAAACTGGTATTCAGACATCCGCATATTTATGAATTTGTAAAAGCGGATGATGAAGAAACGGTGAAACAAAATTGGGAAAAACTCAAACTCAAGGAAGGTAAAAAATCAGTACTTGGTGGTGTACCTGCATCTTTACCTGCCATTACGAAAGCCGTTCGATTGCAGGAAAAAGCAGCCCAGGTTGGTTTTGAATGGTCGGTAACGGATGAGGTCAAAGCCAAACTTCAAGAAGAATTGGAAGAATTAGATGAGGCCATTCAAATTGGCAAACAAGATGACATTGAATCGGAATTTGGCGATGTTTTATTTTCTATGATCAATCTTGCACGGTTTTTGCGTGTAGACCCCGATAATGCCCTGGAAAAAACCAATAAGAAGTTCAAAAAACGTTTTGAGCTGATGGAATCCAAGTTGATAGCGTTGGGAAAAGACCTCATGAGCAGCAGCCTTACTGAAATGGATGAGGTTTGGAATGGGATAAAAAAAGATGAGCCGTAAAAAAAGTAATTCCACCCCTTTTCGATTTCCTTTTGATATCGACAGCCGTGTGTTTTTAACGCTCGCGGCAATATTTTTTATCCTCTCCATTAAATCAGTCAACCGGATATTACTGCCCAATACGACCCTGCAAAGTTTAGCTTCGGCCATTGTTGACGACTATCAAAAAAAAGTCAAACAGTTCAACGAACTTTCGGCCCGGACAGAGGATTTCCGAAACATTTTTAATGCGAAATTGGACATTGATGAATCTAAGGATTTCTTCAAACTGCCTTTTACTCTTTTTTTGATTGAAAACGATCGGCAGGTATTCTGGAACAATACGGTTGTGAATCTTCCTCCAAATAATTTTACACCCAATGAACCCCATTTTTATCAGTCAAACGTAGCCTCTTATCTTGTCCTCAAGCAACCCTTAAAATCGAATCATTCCAAAAGATTTGCCGTTCTCTTCATCAAAATCAAAAACAACTATCCGTTTAAATCTGATTTCTTTGATAATCGTTTTCAAGCCAACGACAAAACCCACGACGACGACATTTCAATACAACTTACCAAGCCTTCGAATGCGGAACGATCAGAAGCAGTTTCAATCAACGGCAAAACGCTTTTTTATCTCGAAAAAGGGGGAAGTTTTCCAGGCAGTTTGAATGATGATGGTTGGCATTTATTTCTGCATTCCCTCGCTTTTATTTTTTTCGGAATTTCGATTCATACCTATTTTAAAGTAACCGTCAAACGAAAGGGCGAATTATTTACCTTTTCAATGCTCCTTTTAACCATTTTGCTGGTCAGAGGGATGAACTACTTATTTGCATTCCCGGATAATTTTGCTGACGAACGGTTGTTTAGTCCTGAGCTCTTTGCAAGCAGCAGTATAAATCGCTCTTTAGGTGATGTGTTTATCAATGTTGCCCTTCTGTTTTGGATGCTTGTTTTTTTCCTGAGCAATATTCAGGGGCGTATTTTATCCTTCAATAATTTTAAATGGAAATGGCCCTATTTATTGATTTGGAATGCCATATTGGTTTGCTCAACAGTATTGAGTAGTGATTTGATTTTTGAAATTATCAATGATTCAACCATCAATTATGATACAAGCATTTTTTTACGAATTGATATTTACGCCTTTGTCGGCTTGTTGACCTTTCTGATCATTTTTGCGAACATCGTTTTGATGGTCATTATCGTTCACACCTACTACAAACTGCTCAATACTAAACCGGCCGTTAAATATGTTTTTTTACTCATCGGGTTTCTGATATTTCAGTTACTGATGAATCATCAACATCCGATTTGTTATTATTTTGCTGTCATCAGCATTGCCGTTATTATGTTTATGCTGGATTCGAACTTGTTTAATACCCGTTTCGATTTTAATTCCTACAATCTATTACTTTGGTTCATTATGATTTCATTGTTTGGGTCGGTTTTACTCACCATGCTCATCACGAAACAGGAACAAAAGAATCGCATAAATTTAGCCATTAGTATACTTTATCATGCCTATATATCACTTGAAAATAAAATCAGCGTACTGCAAAGTAAAGTTCATGATGACCAAGAGATTCGGGCCATTGTCTCTCAACAGAATGAAAACGCTTTCCAAAATTTTTCAAACTACTTTTACAATAAATATCTCGATAAGGAGTTTTCGGATTATCAACACTCCTACTATCTTTTTGATTCCACAGGCAACAATCTTTCAGATGGAGATACTTCTTCTCTGAATGAAAAAATGTTTGAAATCACCAAAATCAATAATTTTAAATTTAACAACCAATGGATTCATCCTTACCGCAACGACAATGAAGAAGGTTTTTTATTTATAATTGCGATAGAAAATCCACCGGAGACAAAGGCATTTGTACTCTGTCAGATATATAGTAGTTCGCATCTTGAGGACGAAGAGTTCAATGAAATCGTTCAAAACACCCCACATACTTATCGGATAAAAGAATACGATTATAATGTGGGTATTTATGAGCAGGGTCAAATCATTTCCCGAAAAGGCCTCTATGCTTTCCAGCAAAAACTCAACGATGCTGAAGAGCCCGGTGTAAAGTTTACCAGAAATAGCGGATATAGCGTGATGCGCTTTATTCCGGAAAACCACAACGGACAAGTCATCATTGCCAAAAAAGAAACCTGGTTGTATTTATTCACGACCCTATTTGCGTACATCTTTTTCATCTATTTCGCTACCATATCCTTGTACATTTTAGGAAATATTATCGCGCGTTCCAATCTGGATTACAAGCGCTTTATGAATTTATTGAACTTAAATCTTCGACTACGGGTGCATGTATCCATCCTCATTGTGGTATTCCTTTCATTCATTGCCGTTGGATATTCTACCTCGTATTACCTCAATTCCCGCACCAAGTATAAGCTCAAAACGGACGTCAGTAATTTCGGGCAGCTTATTCAGAAAGAACTCAACTTCTACATCGAAAAAAACAATATCCAATCCTTGCCGGAATTCAAGGAATTGTTACAGCAGCCTGAATTACTCAATGCAATCTCCGACATTGCTTATCGTTTTAATATCATTATCAATATTTTTCAAAATCAAAGCGGCAAACTCATTTTTAGTTCCAGTCCTGATTTCTTTAATTATGGATTACTTTCCAAACAAGTAAATGCCAAGGCTTATTATATGCTCAATCAAAGTGGACTGGATCATTACATTAACAATGAAGAAATAGAAAACTTTCAATACTTCAGTTCGTATTGTTTTCTCAAAAATCAATTCGGACAAAATATTGGCATCCTGCAATTACCTTATATCTCATCGAATAGAATCATCAATTCGGAAACAGGGTCCATCCTGATTACACTCATCAATATTTATGTTTTTGCATTTCTATTTTCATCCATACTCGCCTTCTTTATTACACAACGTGTTACCAAACAACTTAGCATCATCCTTAAGGAATTTACCAAAATTAATTTGACAAAAACCAACCAACCCCTGAAATGGACGTATAATGATGAAATTGGATTATTGGTGAAAGAATACAATCGAATGCTGCGTAAACTGGAAAACAGCTCGATGATTATTGCTAAAAACGAAAGGGATATGGCCTGGCGGGAAATGGCAAAACAAGTTGCCCATGAAATTAAAAATCCACTCACACCGATGCAACTCTCCCTGCAAATGTTGGAAAGAGCGATTAAAAATAACAATCCTAATATTGCAGAAATGACGGCCAGAGTGACGAATACACTCATCGAACAAATTGACAACCTCACACTCATCGCCACCAATTTCTCGAATTTTGCAAAAATGCCTGAACTGAATAAGGAAAACTTAAATATCAATGAAGTTTTGTTTACTGTTACAGGGATGTATAATGATGATGAAAGTAACGAGTTTTTATTCTTGATTCCGGAATACCCGATTTATGTACTTGCCGACAAGAGCCAACTCCTTCGGGTATTAACCAATCTGATTCAGAATGCGATTCAAGCCATCCCCAACAAACGTCGCGGGAATATTTCATTAGAGGTTACCAAAATGAAAAATAACCTTGTTCGGATCACTGTTTCCGATAATGGAGAAGGCATTGATCTTGAAAAGGGTAAAAAATTATTTCAACCATATTTCACCACAAAAACTTCGGGATCGGGATTAGGTCTTGCCATGTGTAAAGACATCATTGAACAATTTGGCGGCAGAATCCATTTTGATAGTGTAGTGGATCAGGGTACCAACTTTTATGTTGATTTGCCGATTGCGGATTACAAGGAGGCCTGATAAAAAAATCGAAAAAAATAGATGACAATCAAATCCATGACAGCCGGATAAATGATTTTACAATTCCGTCCCACCCAATTCTAAAATCATTCTAAATTCATCCTCCTGAACAGCACTAACCGACAATCGAGAAAGTCGAATTAACTCCAGATTTTTAAAAAAAGGATCTGCTTTAAGCGCTTGCAAGGTGACGGGCGTATTCAGCTTTTTACGGGGCTTTAAATCGACAGCCACCCAGGTATCCAAATCACTTGTCGGATCCTGATAAGCTGTTTTAATCACTTCTGCAATACCCACAATTTCAAGCCCTTCATTGCTGTGATAAAATAAAACCAAATCACTTTTCTGCATACTGCGTAAATTATTTCGTGCAGCATAATTTCGAACGCCATCCCAAAAGGTTTTTTTATCCTTTACAAATTGATCCCAACTATATTTAAAAGGTTCCGACTTAACCAACCAATATGCCATTTTATTTAATTTTCTTTTTTTGAATTCTATAGTACCGATGATTATATTGACATTTTCAACCACCAAATGTATCAAATTATTCGCCTGCACAAATGACAATAATGATTTTGATTCAACCCAATTCTTAATAAATTATAAACAACAAAATCCCTTATATACGGCATCATCGGCATTTTGAAATACCTTAAAAGTAAATCACGTTTTAAGCACTCTCCCATTTTTTCGATTGAAAAAAGGTTTTTTATGACCTTCTAAATTCTGACTCCAATGATGTTCAAAAATGGCTTCATCGTGATTTCAGGTTGCTAAAAATGAAAGTCAAAACGCCACAGGATAGTCGAAAATTTAAAATGATTGATGCAAACTATGTTCGGGCCAAACTCCCATAACAGGCAATTTGTCTATAAAAACCTAAAAAAAATCTGACAATATCTTTCAGATAATAAACCCATTGCAATTCAAGGCATTACCTTTGTCGGAATGAGTCCTAAATATCTGTCCATCGTACTTTGTTTCTCTTTATTGGCCGGTTGTATGCCTTTGCAGCGTTTGGCTTTCAAAAAATATAATCAATACGAAGCCGAACAAAAACAACTCAAGGAGGTTCGCGTCAGTCCCGCTAAAAGTGGCGATTTCCGGGCACATCCCGATCAAATCATCGATATCCTGCATATGGACCTGGATGTTCGAATTAAATGGACGCAACAAGAATGTATAGGTAAATGTAAGCTCAAACTCAAACCTTATTTCTACCCAACTGACTCCATCGTATTGGATGCCGGCAATATGACTTTTAACCAAATACTAATCACCGATGCACAAGGTGAAAATGTGCAGTATCTGGTTCAATATGATAAAAAACAACTGCGCCTGAATCTCGAAAAGAAATTCCGTCCCGACGAACAATTCACACTCGAACTTTCTTATACCGCCAAACCCGATTCCGCCCCCAAAGGAAAAGGCCGGGCCATTCGCGATGATAAAGGTTTGTATTTTATCAATACCGATCACAAAGAAGCATTTCAACCCATGCAACTATGGACACAAGGCGAAACAGAGTGCAATTCAAATTGGTTCCCTACCATCGATAAACCCCATGAAAAATTTACTTCCACCCTGGTCATTTCGGCCCCTTCCAATATGACCATTTTGTCGAATGGAGTAATGGAAGATGAACGAATCGAAAATGGACAATTGACTCAAAAATGGAACAATCGTAAAGCCATGCCGGCCTATCTGATTATGATGGCCATCGGTGACTTTAAAATCACCAAAGATCAACACAACGGCATGGAAGTGAGTTATTACCTAGAACCGGATTATCACCCTTTCGCCCGGCAAATCTTTCACAATACTTCCGAAATGATTGATTTCTTTTCGGGCAAATTAGGTGTTGATTATCCCTGGGATAAATATGCCCAGGTAGTCGTGAGAGATTATGTTTCCGGTGCTATGGAAAATACCAGTGCTACCCTACACGGCGAATCCGTTCAAAAAAATCCTCGCGAGTTGGTTGACGCCAATAACGAAGGTATCATTGCACATGAGTTATTTCATCAATGGTTCGGCGATTTGGTCACTTGCGAATCATGGGGGCATCTGTTCTTAAATGAAGGCTTTGCAACTTATGGCGAACATCTTTGGCTCGAGTATAAATATGGCATGAATGCCTCGCAACGCAAGTCTTACGAAACCATGCGTCGTTACATCAATTACACCCGCAACAATGCCGATGGTCCCATCGCTGATTTTAATTTCAAAACGCCCGACGATGTGTTTAACACCCTCACCTATCAGAAAGGTTCACGTGTGCTGCACTTGCTCCGCTCCGTCGTGGGCGATGAAGCATTTTTTCTGGGTTTAAAAAATTATCTCAACAAATACGCCTTGCAATCTGCCGAAATCGACGACTTCCGCCAGGAAATGGAAAACGTGTGCGGAAAAGATCTGCGCCCATTTTTTCAACAATGGATTTATCGCGGTGGTCACCCGGTTATTGATGTACGATATGCCTGGAACGATTCTACTGAGTTAATGTCTGTGCAGGTCGAGCAATTG
>DAIRSC010000118.1:0-7224 GCA_036804585.1 Chitinophagaceae bacterium | reverse complement strand
TCAATTAAATGTAGCCCTGTTTCAATGATATTCTTCCCGAATAATCAATGGGGATTAACAGGGGACTTAAATGATGAGCAGCAAAGTATTCGTCAATTGCTTTCCTAGCACCTACCCAGTGCCCATAGTCGTCAATAATAAGTACTCCATTTTTCACGAGTTTGGGAAATAGATATCGCATTTCGTGTTTGGTAGATTCATACCAATCAGTATCCAACCGAAGTAATGCAATATTTTCAGAAGGAATTTCATTTGGTAATGTGTCTTCTACTTTTCCTTTAATAAAAAACATGAAAGATTCTGAGTATTCGGTTTTTTGAAGATTTAGCTTGACTTCGTCGAGGCTAGAGTAACACCATACGGATTCCTGATCTTCCTTGGATGCACTTTCAAGTAAAATTGTTGCCGCGGCCCCCCCCACATCTTTATCCTCCTCTCCGGGTTCACTCATTCCTTCATACGTGTCATACATCCATATCTTTCGGTCGTTTACGCCAAATTTTTGTAGGGTTTTTGCGATTAACATCGAACTGCCACCCTTCCAAACTCCACATTCTACAAAATCTCCAGGTATATTATTTTTAACAACATACTCAACACCCTTGTATAAAGCGTACATCCGCTCTACAGAGGTCATTGTATAAGGTTTGCAAAAGTCGTAGATATCTATAAATTCGGCATACTGTTCACGGAAATCATCCTTGACTATTTTATATCCAAATTTTCCAAATAATTTATTGAGGCTTTTTATTACCATCTGTTTCTTTAGTTTTGCAAAGCAATGAGCGGCAAAACTAAACCTTTTTTTACCAACTCCTTTTCTTCGGTTTTTTTTAATCCTCTTCATTTAATCCGTTCCAAATTATACACGGAAATTCAAGATTTGGCGCCCCGGCTTAAAGGTAAGTTGATTGATCTTGGATGTGGAACTAAACCCTATCAACATCTGTTTACAAATTGCTCCGAATATTTGGGATTGGATATTGAGGAAAGCGGAAATAAGGACTCGAAGAGTTTAGTCGATATTTATTATGATGGCCGTACTTTTCCTTTTGATAATAATTCTGTTGATTGTTTTTTCAGTTCCGAAACCTTTGAACATATTTTTAATCTCGATGAAATTCTTGCCGAAATAAACCGAACGCTCAAGCCAGGTGGTTATTTATTAGCAAGCTGCCCGTTTTTTTTTCCGGAACATGAAGTGCCATATGATTTTGCGCGATACTCATCATTTGGTCTTCAATCATTGCTGGAGAAGCATGGTTTTGAAATCACTGAGTATCGTAAAACAGGTTCATTTCTCAGTGCAATGATACAAATGACTGCTTTGTATATCTATTATTTTATCAATCGTATTCCATTGGTCAAACATTTACTTTTTATTCTGCTCATCACGCCTTTGCTCTTGTTGGCTCTTCTCATTGACGCTGTTTTTCCGGACCGAATTAAACGACATGACCTTTATCTCAACAATATTATCTTAGCTAAAAAATTATAGGTGGGCATCATCAAAAGACAAGGCCTTAAAACCAGTATCGTCAATTATGCAGGTGTGTTGCTTGGAGTCATCTTTTTTAATTTCGTTTTTCCCCACCTCATTAGCAAGGAGCATTTAGGCCTGATTGGACTTCTGCAAAATCTGATGTATGTGCTGGCCATGTTTCCTGCATTGGGTCTCGGCCATGTCCTTCTCAGGTATTATACAGATTGGAAGGATACGGAGGTCTTGTCGCGGTTCAATGGCCTGGCTATCCGGCTTACCCTGCTGGCATCAGGCCTTTTTGCCCTTCTTTACTGGCTTTTCCGCGAACCGATCATTCAATTTTATCAGGCACAATCTGCTCTTTTTGTCCCTTATTTTTACTGGGTTGTTCCTTTGGTGATTATTTATGCTTTTACCCAATACTTCGAAATTTACGGAATGCTCAAATTACGGGTTGCCGTACCGGCATTTATTCGTGAAATTCTGGTGCGAATACTACTTATCGGTTTGGTTTATTTGTTTTTTCGAAAATGGCTCAGCGAAGAGCAGTTTGTATTTGGTTTAGTAGGGGTGTATTTATTGGCTTTCCTTGTTTTAATGGTTTATGTAAGGCTAAAGTTGGAATTCAGTTGGCGCAAACCTTTTCCATGGCCTGAGGAGCAGCAAAATTTACGCAGCCCGTTTATTTATGGAGCGGGTATGTTATTACTCACTGTTTGTAGTAGTGTCCATAACTTTTTGGATGGCATTATTCTGCCTGCTTATCTGGGTTTGGGGGCATTGGGCATTTATTTACGCCCTTTGGTATTGGGCCAAATGATTCAGGTGCCTTATCGGGCCATTTCCATGATTTCTATTCCCATATTGCGCGAGGCAATGGCCCAAAATGATCTCAAACGTTTATCTGAACTCAATCGAAGTTTATCGCTCAATTTGTTTTTAATCGGCATCTTTTTATTTACCCTGCTGGTGGTCAATACCGACGCCATTTTTCAGTTACTACCGGTTGAATTTACAGCCGGCAAAACGGTATTGATCATTATTGCGGTGGGGCGTTTGGTGGATATGTCTTTCGGACTCAATTCTGAAATTCTCAATTATTCCCAGCATTATAAGTATATGATCATTTTTACCATCATTATGATGTTGATGACGGTTACACTCAACATCACCCTCATTCCCATTTTGGGCATGAATGGAGCAGCCTGGGCCGTATCTATTTCATTGGTTGTTTTTAATGTCCTTAAATCGGTCTATCTCTATCATCGGTATCGGATGATGTCGTTCAGCAAAGCCTATATTCCACTCATACTCATCACTGTTGCGGTGGTCATGCTCTTTCAGTTCATTCCATTTTTGCAGTTTTTGAACCACCACATGTTCATGAACGCCCTCCTCAATGTACTTTTCCGCGGCACTTTGGCCACTATACTTTTTTTAATTCCGCTATACGTCCTGAAGATTTCGCCCGATTTTAACGAGTTTCTCCAATTAGTTATCAGCGGTAAAATTTTCCGGGGCGGGCATAAAATGCGCGAGTTATAATCCGGCTGTTCCATTTGTCGGACGGCATACATCTGGGATCCATATTCGGGGCGGCCGGGCACGCTATCCACTGCAAGTCCTCTCCCGCTGGAGCGGGTTCCGGGCTTTTCGTTCCTATCGTTGCCGCAGGTGCCTGCTATCCGAAGGGCGGCCGGCGCCAATAAAATGTTTTTCGTACCAGCTTTCACTCAGTTTACTAATAATCACCCCTTTATTCTCAGAGGCATGTACAAATTGGTTATTCCCCAGATAAATTCCTACATGGCTTACTTTTTCGGGGCTTTTGCCAAAAAATAATAAGTCACCTTCCTGCAAATTATTCCGGTTCACGCGGGCACTTGTCTGATATTGCTGGCTGGAGGTGCGGGGTAATTTCATTTGATACAAGCTATCATAAATGCGACATACCAAGCCTGAGCAATCAATTCCCCGGCGGTCATTACCGCCATATTTGTAAGGGGTGCCCAGCCATGTCTGAGCTAGAGTATGTAAGCGGGGCCTGGCAGGTGCCGATTTGTGGAGCGCGATTTTTCGTTGACTATGGCAGGCCATCAAGCCTGTCAACAAACACATCCACAAAATGGCCGGAATATTTCGGGTGGCTATCATCAGTTAAAGGCTTAATAATATGCAAGGTAAAAGAATCCTTGTTGGATTCTCAACCTACCTTCGCGAAAATAAAAATGATGAATCTTTTTGAACGCCTCAATCGACAGAAGGAAGAAAAACTCCGCGCAATTCTCTACTCCGGTCTGTCTTTTTAAGCCTAAATGGTAATGCGTGAGGTTGTCACCACGCTTCCCTGTGGTTTTAAATACTTGGTTCTGGTTGAAGGCACAGGTAATATGCCAGCAGCACACGACTCTGTAACTTGTCATTATCATGGCACCCTCATTGATGGTAAAGTATTTGATAGTTCGGTGCAAAGAGGGCAACCGGCTACTTTTCCCTTAAATCGGGTTATTTCCGGATGGACAGAAGCGTTGCAGCTCATGTGCGTTGGCAGTAAATGGCGATTATTTCTGCCTCCGCATTTGGCTTATGGCGAACAACAGGTCGGAGCCCTGATCGGACCAAATTCCACCCTGATATTTGAAGTCGAATTATTGGGTATTTAGAAATAAACCCCTATTTTCGCACTCCATTTTCGAAACTAAACACCGAATGGTTATGGCAAATCAGGCTTGACAAGAGAGCAGGTTCGGTTAAAACATATTGGTTTGGTGAGGTGGATGAGTGGCTGAAATCACCGGTTTGCTAAACCGACGTACGGGTCAAACCGTACCGGGGGTTCGAATCCCCCCCTCACCGCCACTAACAAAAAAAAAGCGCCGGAGTCTGGTGCTTTTTTTTTGAATTAATTCCAACAACTTTCAGATGGTAAAAGCAAGCATCAAAATTTTCAGAGTTGTTCTTAGGTTTGTAAAGTTTTGTGACTTAATATTGCACCTCCTAAAATTATTTGGTTTTAGGTATTGTAAGTCATTCGGGAGGTAGTTCAGCTCGGTAGAATACTTGGTTTGGGACCAAGGGGTCGCAGGTTCGAATCCTGTCCTCCCGACAAACAAAAAGCTTCGACGTAAGTCGAGGCTTTTTTATTGGTTTGCGCATCAAGCTTGCTTGAATGTGCAAGACCAATAAAAAAGTCACCTGAGCAAAGCGAAGAAGCTTTTTGTTTGTATCTCACCCCTTCCGGGATCATTGAAAATAATCCTGTCCTCCCGACAAACAAAAAGCTTCGACATAAGTCGAGGCTTTTTGTTTGGCAGGCCCTGTGGTTCGAGCACATTTTTTTAGTATGGGGCTATCATTTTATATAATCTAATGAATACTTGTGGCAACTATGTTGACCACTAATAGGAGGATGGTAAGTAAAACTATAAACAACACAAGTAGCCTGTTATGAGTTTTTTTAGGCATTTTAGACTTCAAAAGTATATAAATGTGAAAGCCAATCTCTCGATTGGCCTTTACAAAAACGATATACTTCGTCGGTCACCGATTTAATCCCTGATGAGTTGCTCTCCAGCAGAGCTCACTTCTGCTTTAACCGGTGAAATAAAGAAACAGCTTTTGAATATAATTTTCATTGTATTCGGGCTCTTGTATTGACCCTTGTTCAAGAATTAGGCTGTAGTATTTCATGGGGGGGCTTGCTGATTATCTCAGAGGCGCCTCAAATTCAAGAAAGCGTTCAAGGGATAGTACTATAGTAAAGCTCGTGGACGATGACGCCGAAGTTGAAGATGCCGGTGAGAAGTGAAAATCAAGAAATGAACTGCATGCTTATTGAAGTGATTTGAAAAATTACTTTGCATTTTAAAAAGCGAAATTCACCCCTGAATATTCTGTTATCAACTACTTTCACATTAACTAGCAGCCCCTATTTGGTAACAAAACTCTCATTAGGGTCCATCGGTTTGAATGGAAGCTCACGCCAACTTTAAATGGGTTGAGCCTCAAGCAGGTTCCATCACTTTATTGTATAAAAAAAACCGCAGACTAGATAGATTGCGGCTCATTAGAATAACGAAAAATAACACGACTAATTTTCATAGGTAATCTGGTTAGAGGTGTTTGGTTGATCTCGGTTTCTGAAAGCAAATTTATCTGCACCCACTTACTCAGCGATTACCAAATGAGTAAGTGGTCGGTATGATTGAGAATTCGGTAAATCATATGTTACAACATATAATACAAAGTTCAATCAGATTTGTACCTTTATCCCTGACCAACAGGAAATATGCAAAGTACTATAGAATTGCTCAATTACACGTCCGACATGGGTTTCATTGATCAGGATGACCAACAATACCTCTCCTCACAATGGGGCGCATGCGTACATCAAATCCATCGAGATGCGGTGGATGTCCGTGATATGGACCTTATTATTATTGGTTGCGGTGAACGCCGGGGTCAAAATGCCACAAAATCATCCAGCACAGGGCCTGATGCCATCCGGAAAGCATTTTTTAAATTACATAATTGGCATCCCGCATTAAAAGTGGGCGATATCGGAAATATCATAGAAGGGGCAACCTTACAGGATACCCGGGCGGCCTTGCGCACCGTGTTGAGCGAAATACATGCCATGGGCAAAAAAGCATTGGTATTGGGTGGTTCCCATGATCTCACCCTGCAGCAATATGATGTGTTTCGTGGAAGTGATACTCTCACCGATTTATCGATAGTCGATATGTTGGCGGATATTGACGAATCGTCAGAAAACCGATACGATAATTATCTTATGGAAGCCCTCACCCAAACACCGAATTACGTAAGGCATTTTAATCTCATCGGTTTTCAAAGCTATTATGTGAACCCGCAACTCATCGAAACCTTCGATAAGTTGCGCTTTGACTGTATCCGTGTTGGTAAAGCGCGCGAAAATCTTGAATGGTGCGAACCGGCTTTTCGTGATTCAGGTATGGTGAGCATTGATATCAATGCCATACGGTTTAGTGATGCCCCTGCCAACCGATTAGCATCACCCAATGGGTTTTTTGGCGACGAAATTTGTAAGATCACTCGTTTCGCCGGTATGGGTTCTAATTTATCTTCCATAGGCATTTATGGCTACGAACCGGAGTATGATACCGACGAAATTACCGCCAAACTTATTGCTCAAATGATCTGGTATTTTATGGATGGTTTACTCATTGCCAAACAGGAATCGCCCCTCAATGATCGAAATCAATTTTTAGAGTATCACCTTCGCTTCACCGATCAGGATGCCTATTTCCTGAAAAGCAAACACAGTAATCGCTGGTGGATGCAATTACCCGATGCTCAGTTTATCCCCTGTACCCATCAGGATTATATCACTGCCTGCAACAACGAAATTCCTGAAAGATGGATGCGCGCAGTAGAACGTTTGGTATAAAAAAGAGGCTATCAAAAGAATATCAAGCTTTCATCGCTCACTTTTATAAAACTGGATGATCATGCTGTACTTCTTGGTGTTTGTTATCATCCAAGGAATCTTCTAAAAGCATAGATGTAATTCGGGATTTAGAAGGCAAGCTGCAAAAAATTTTGGATGCTAAAGTCGACAAAAAAAGTTTTCGGAACATCTTCTGCCGTTAAAAAGGCTGATTTTTATTGGCACGGAGCTTCCGGTAATTTATCCGGGGATCAGGTATACTTTATTGCCAGCAGAAGCAAATTGAGACCATTGCAAAAGTCATTTGGCAAAA
>DAIRSC010000117.1:0-7291 GCA_036804585.1 Chitinophagaceae bacterium | reverse complement strand
TGATTTTCACTTCTCACATGCATCTTCAAATTCCGCGTCATCGTCCAAGGGCTGTACCACAGTACTACCCCTCGAACGCTTCCTTAAATTTGAAGCGCCTATGAGATAATCAGCAAGCCCTATTTAAGAATGAAACAAATTTAAAGAATCTAAAGAAAAAAGAGACCCCAATGAGTCTCTTTTAAAAAATGATTTTTTCATATTTACTCGACAATTCTGCCACCACCGGCGAAATATCGGGCCCAATATGCTTGCGTTAAATTAGCAATTGAAACACCTTTGCTACTGGCAGAGTGAACAAAGAAATTATTTTTGAGGTAAACACCTACATGAGAAATGCGTGAAGTATTGATTCGGAAGAAAACTAAATCTCCTTCTTTCAGGTCTGCCGGATTCTTAATGAATTGTGAAGATTGAAATTGCAGACAGGCCGTGCGTAAAATATTCAAACCAAATACATATTGATACAGATGTTGAAC
The DNA here is from genome assembly GCA_036804585.1 of Chitinophagaceae bacterium. GTDB lineage: Bacteria > Bacteroidota > Bacteroidia > Chitinophagales > Chitinophagaceae > OLB11. Next base: position 6,812 of record DAIRSC010000117.1, on the reverse strand, counting down.
AAAAGCACTACAGTCAACACCGCTTTTGGTGGTGCCACCCATTCTGTAACGAACACCATACCACTCATCAATGAAACGATACAACATCACATTGGAAATTTGGTCAGGCATGACCTCAAGCATTGATGAATATTTTTGCTGAACCCAACTTAACATTTGGGTTCCGAAATTTCCTTCTTTGACAATCACCGGCTTCTTTACAACTTTAGGTGTTGCAGGGAGATTATTTTGACCAGCAGGAACAAAATTTTTCTCCGATTGAACACGTTGTGCTTTTGAATTCAGGAGATAATTCTGAACAAAATCTATAGGATCTTTTTTAACGATATTTTTTTTGACTTCTTGCTCACATTTTTCCTGATTTTGGGCTAAAGTCAGGTTGGTGACTGAAGTGAATATTAGTGCTGTGAGGCCAATAATCTTTAGTACTTGCATGATGTCAGATTTTGGTTTTGCGCAAAAATATCCTAAAATGCCCGGTTTAGGGCTATTCATATTGTTTCAATAATGTTAAATATAAAATTCCCATATATTTTCATTTACCGCTGAAATTCTCCGTCTTGGCTGATTTTCAATGCAAAAATGAAGCTTAAGACGATTTTGGAGATGGATTTTTTGGATGCGATGGTCTTTTTTTATTCGGATTTCTTTTAAAAGGTGGTTTTTTGCCCGAATGTGGTTTTGAGCCCGAACTTGTTTTATGATGGGGTGCATACTCCGGTCCGGCGCCGAGCGATTCAGGAATCGGCATTTTTTGAACTACATATTGAATCAAACTTTCGATTTTTCCGAAACGACCTTGTTCAGAGTCGCTGATTAGGGTAATCGCCATGCCGGATGCAGAAGCTCTGGCAGTACGTCCGATTCGGTGCACATAATCTTCTCCATCGTGTGGTACATCATAATTAATAACCAGATCAATATCTTCAATATCAATTCCCCTTGAAACGATATCGGTAGCAATCAGTACAGGTAAAGTTCGTGCTTTAAATTGGGTCATGACATCCTCACGTTGCGCCTGTTCGAGATCCGAATGCATCTCATCGGCTTTAAGTCCTGCTTTTTTGAGGTCACGGGTGAGTTGTTTGACAACCTGTTTGCGCGAACAGAAGACAATCACACTTCGAAACTGAAATTGTTTGAGTAAATGAAAGATAAGGCCCTGTTTTTGAGGTTCATAAACCACGTATGCTTGTTGGGTGATTTTTTCGGCTGGTTTTGAAAGCGCAATATTTATTTCGGCGGGTTCTCGCAAAATTTTTCTGGCCAACATACGAATACGGTCCGGCATGGTGGCTGAAAAAAGAAGGGATTGCCGTGCGGGTGAGGTTGCGGTGATAATTTTCATGATATCATCATAAAAGCCCATATCCAGCATACGATCTGCTTCGTCCAAAACCAGGTATTTCAGATGTTGTAATTTCACATAACCCATATTCAGGTGTGAGATCATTTTACCCGGCGTGCAAATAATTAAATCTACACCATTGATCAAGGCTCTTTTTTCTTCAACAAAAGCATTTCCGTCTCCGCCGCCGTAGATACTGATAAAACTAACATCGGTGAAATAGGAAAGTCCTTCCATATGCTGGGCAATCTGTATGGCCAGCTCCCGGGTTGGGACAATAATCAAACCACTGATATGCTTATCCTGCTTGTTGGAAATGAGTAAATGAATGAGCGGCAACAAAAAGGCTGCCGTTTTGCCTGTACCGGTTTGTGCGGATGCGATGAGGTCTTTCCCTTGCATAATCAGTGGAATGACTTGTTCTTGAATGGTGGTAGGGTTTTTATAGCCACTACTCACAATGCCCTCAAGTAAACCTTCATCGAATCCAAATTCGTTAAAATCCAAAAAATAAAATATTAGATGGTAAAGTTAGGTCAATACCGACACAATTTGCCTTTCTGTCCCATTAATGACTGAGTTTTCTCCGGGGAACTAATTTTTCAATTAGGAAGCTTTGGATCGGATCGAGCATACAATACACAAAATGAACAAAAAGTGTAATAAATGTACTCATACTTATTTCCTGAATAAACGGCAGGCCCGGATAAAACTTATTGAATACCATAAAAAGGACACAAGCACTGAGTAAAAGAGATTGGATGAGCCATTGATTTATACTGATACCTCTCATTGCAGGAGTATGTGTACATGCAGGGGTATATGCAGGTGATACATGAACCGTTTGCATTATCTTTGCTTCGAGATGAGCAGGCGGTTCAGGCAAACTTTGCGTTTGTAATAAATCTCTCCAATTTTGATCAGATGTGCTCACCATGCTAAATTACAATTTATCATATTGATTTCGAAAATTTTTTCTCGCTCTGTGTAAAATTACTTTGACATTGGCTTCGGAAAAACCAGTGACCTGAGCGGTTTCTTTTAAGCTTAATTCATGCAAATAGAATAAACTTAAGATTAGGGTTTCTTTTTCAGATAATTGTTGAAGCACAAACTGAACGGCTTCTTTTTTTTCCTGAATCATAGAAAATGGTTTTGACGAATCATTTTCAGTGTCAATCTGATCCTGGCTTGTTTCTATTTCCTGCCATCGTCGTTTTTGTTCGGACTTTAACTGCTTTAAAGCCTGGTGAAAAACAATTTTGAGCAGCCAGGTTTTGAATGAACTATCTGAACGAAACTGCGACAAGTTTTGATAAGCATTGATAAAGGCGGATTGCACGGCTTCCTCGGCCCACAAATGATTCTTACAAACTGAAATGGCCACATGCCAGGCTAAAGAGGCATAATTGCGATACAGTCGGCGAAATGCTTCTGTATCACCGTTTAAAATTCGTCGAATGAGTAATTGGTCGTCCACGAATGAGCAATAGAAATCAATAATAATCAATCCTTTTGGATCGAGCCAACTCCTTCTTCCACTTTGGTTTTAATAAATGCATTCCCGGAATAATGAATACTTCCAACGCCATCGTTAATCATTGACAAGGTGTCGGAAGCATAAATATCCATTGAGCCAACACCGGCATTTTCCGCTTTGAGTATTTTGGTCATCAGTTTTCCGGCTTTAATTGAACCGGTTCCTTCGTTGATAATTTTAGCATTATCCGCATTACCTTCCATATGAATACTGCCCACTCCGGAATTGGTAACATCTAATTGCAGGCAGTTTAGCGCAATATGCATACTACCTGTTCCATCATTCATCAGTTTCATTTTCTCAGATCTTAATGTTCCTTCAGAACTAATATGACCAACGCCTTGCTGAATAATTTGTTCAATTTGAGTGCTGTAAATTTTTACTTCCGGTTTATCATTATCTATGATCTGGACGAACCCGAAGTCGTCGTGGCTAAAGTCAATGATTAACTCCTGACCTTCTATGCGGCTTTCATTGATAAAATTTTCAGGATCGTAGCTGTACACCACCTCATTGCGATCGGACGGGTAAAACGTAATATCACCCACACATTGGGATGATACTGAAATGACCCCATTTATGGATTGTGTCGTTGCAGATTGTAAATGTTTCTGCATTTTTTTTTGAGCGCTTCTTCTTTTTTGAACATCCCAACCGATGAACAAAACAACGCAGGCTAGTATCATTAGAGCGATACCGAAAAGTAATTTAGATCGTGTCATGATTTTCGATTTGAGATTGGCGAATATTTGTTTCAGTGTTTTTTTCGTTGGATGATTCCTTTTTGGTGATTATCGCATTGATGACATTGGCCAATCCCAAGAAAAATAAAATACCTCCTATGATACCGAATGGTCCGTGAATGGACAGGTATTTCGACAAAAGATACCCGACCAATAATCCCAGAGCAATGGCAATCATATTGAGTCCTTTTCCTAAATTTTGATTTTTTTGACCGGTCCATTGATAGTTGCTTTCATGAATAGGTAGTGGAGGAGGGGTGAGGCCTTTTTCTATCATCAATTTTCGTTCATCCATTTGACGCTTTTTTTGCTGATAATGGAAATAAATGGCCATAATGGGAATAATAAAAACGAAGAAAATGACAAAGAATGGGATGAGGGATTCTACTTCAAGATTTAATAATGGATTCATTTTTTAATGGTTTGGAAGTGTAGAGTTCCTTAAGGGAGAAAAGGTTACAAAGGGAAGGAAGTTTTTTTAACCAAAATATCTTTTGAAGCTTTTGTTCCCTGTATTCAGCAGTTTAATCAGGGTAAGAGTATAGATTTTTAAATATGACTTTTATCAGTTAGGCGGTGGCATGATTCGCCTATTCTGAATGAGATGAGACCTTAAAATGCTTATAAAACAAGTTCTTTAGCTAATAAAAAGGGATTTAATCAGCTTGAGATTTTTGGACTCTGTAAAGAGTGGATGTCAAAACTGATTTTTGTCGGCGTTTAAATTTTAATCCAAAATTACTTTCGTTGACGAATAATGAAAGTATACAAACGAGGGTACTTGAAAATGTATTTCAGGATAAAATAAGATTGGTATTGACCTCACCTTTTCATTCGGACAGTGAAATATCAAATTTGGCCAAGAGGAAGATTTATGTTAACCGCCTTGCCCAATGCCGTTGGCTCATATACATGCACTTTATTTAGGGCTTTTGATGGTCATTATCCTACAAACGGTTTTGAATAATTTCATCGACCACCGATGGATCCAAAAGGGTAGAGGTGTCACCAAGATTATTTAACTCTCCTTCCGCAATTTTACGCAGAATACGTCGCATGATTTTACCACTGCGGGTTTTGGGCAATCCACTAACAATTTGTATTTTATCCGGTTTGGCAATAGCACCAATTAACCGGGTTACTGTTTGATTAATATCCTGAGTGATAAGATGTTTATCGTCCATAACACCACTGAAGATGACAAATGCATAAATACCTTGTCCCTTAATTTCATGTGGGTATCCCACAATTGCACTTTCCACAACACCGGTATGCATATTGATGGCATTTTCAACTTCGGCAGTTCCAAGACGATGGCCACTCACGTTGAGGACATCATCTACACGTCCTGTTATCCGGTAATTTCCCAGGGTATCACGCTGACAACCATCGCCCGTGAAGTATAAATTTTTATATGTAGAGAAATAAGTTTGCCTGCACCTTTCATGGTCGCCATAAGTTGTCCGGATGATGGAAGGCCAAGGATACTTCATACATAAATTGCCGCTGATCGTGTGATCAGGTAATTGAGCAAGACTGGCATCACTACCGGGAATAACTTGTCCATGTTCATCCATTAATACGGGTTGAACGCCCGGTAAGGGAAATGTGGCATGAGCGGCTTTATGGGGTGTAACACCTGCTAAATTGGATATGAGAATACCTCCGGTTTCGGTTTGCCACCAGGTATCAACAATCGGGCATTTACCTTTACCGATATGATCATGAAACCAATTCCAGGCTTCTTCGTTGATGGGTTCGCCCACGCTACCTAATACTTTCAGGCTATCTAATTTTTTATCCTTTAAATAATCCAAACCAAAACTCATCAGACTTCGGATGGCAGTTGGTGCAGTGTATAAAATATTTACTTTGAATTTGTCGACAATCTCCCAGAAGCGGCCGGCATCGGGCCAGGTAGGAACTCCTTCGAACATCAAGGTCGTAGCACCTGCGCTCAATGGACCGTAAATGATATAACTATGTCCGGTAATCCAACCGATATCTGCGGTGCAAAAATGAATATCACCCGGTTGATACTGAAATACATTTACAAAAGTGTAGTTGGTATAAACCATATATCCGGCACAGGAATGCACTACACCTTTTGGTTTACCTGTACTGCCTGAAGTATATAAGATAAATAAATCATCTTCTGCATCCATGGGTTCAGCTTCACAAAAAGGGTTACCGGCGGTTTCTACTTTTTTGATTTCATCTTCCCACCATACCTCTTTTCCTTTCAACATACTTAAGGGTGCTCGAGTGCGGGTGAGAACAATCACTTTTTGAACGGAATGACATTGAATCATGGCTTCATCCATAACTGATTTTAAGGAGATTTCCTTATTACCCCGATAACCGCCGTCGGCTGTGATTACGATATTGCATTGTGCATCATTGATTCGGTCGGCTATACTTTGGGCAGAGAAACCTCCGAAAATTACAGAATGAATGGCGCCTATTCGGGCACAGGCAAGTACGGCAATAGCAAGTTCGGGAACCATAGGCATATATATACATATTCGATCTCCTTTTTTAGCACCGTTGTTTTTAAGAACATGGGCAAATTGATTGACTTTAAAGAGCAGTTCCTGGTATGAAATCACGCGATGGTGTTCTTCCGGGTTATTGCTTTCCCAGATGATGGCTGGAGAATGTGGTTGCGTTTCGGCCCAGCGATCGAGGCAGTTTTCTGTGATGTTAAGGCGCCCACCTTTATACCAATTGATGCGTGGTTCGTTGAAATTCCAATCGATTACTTCATCGGGATGTTTTTTCCATCGAAAATAAGAAGCTATTTCACCCCAAAAAGCCGATGGATTTTCGATACTGTTTCGGTAAATTTCATGATATTCTGCAAGTGTCTTTATTTGATAAGGGTAAGCCATGGATGATGGGTTTAGATAAAAACATAAATTTATGCTTGAAAGTATAGAATAATTATTTTTATAGGAATAAATCAAAGACTCCAAGGCAGAGGCGATGACAATGAATAAAGGCGCAAACCATTTAGCAAGACCGTTGCAGAGCGATTAAAAATAAATGGCTAAGTCATTTGGCTTCAAATTTCTGTGTTACTTTGAATTTTTAATGATATCATGATCACCAGGATAACTCAATACTTAGGGCTTGCTGATTAACGTGAAAATAGTTGATTCCAGTACATGATGGGGAGAAT